>DAOWME010000245.1 GCA_030643245.1 Deltaproteobacteria bacterium | reverse complement strand
TTGCTTCGTTTGCTTCTTATGAACTACAGTCTTGCATAAGGCTGAATGTGTAATGGGATGAAAAGTCTCGTATGTCTATTTTAAAAGTTGGCCAGGTCCTTACGTATAAGAAGCAAACGAAGCAAGCAGCCGGCGCTTAACGCAATCCTGCTCAATTGCACAGGTCCAAAAGATTTAAGTGTAACCTTTTTTCGTTCCAGCATTCCAGTTGCCGGCCGCTTACTTCTTGTTTCTCGTTGTGAACTATAATTTTGCATCATCCATTGGTGACAATTAGGTCTAATTTTCATTGGATTACATGTGGTTACGATAGTTCCTTATGTACAACCGGCAACAAACATGACGGATTCTCAGGAGGTAGAACGTTGCGAGAGTTTCTTTGGCGTTTAACAGACCGTGTGTTGAAGGGCGGAGAGGTGGCCTATGAGGAAGCATCCGGACTGCTGGCGATTAACGAGCAGAGGGACATAATCACCTTGATCTGCCTGGCCAACAGCATCCGGGAAGAATTCAAAGGTTCCGTAATTGACCTTTGCGCCATCATGAATGCTAAATCTGGCAGTTGCAGTGAAGACTGTGCCTTCTGTTCCCAATCGTCTCATCATCAGGCCAAGATCGATAGATACCCGTTCGCAGACAAGGAAGATATCGTAAAAAAGGCAAGAGAGGCTAAAAAAATAGGTGCAAATAGATTCAGCATTGTTGTGAGCGGAAGAAACGTCAGAGATCCCCTGGAATTGGAGACCGTATGTGCTGCAATTGAAGCTATCTCCGCGAAGGTGGCCATAGGAAGGTGCGGATCATTGGGAACGTTGACTAGAGACGCGGCCAGGGAATTGAGGAACGCAGGTTTGGCATGGTACCATCACAATCTGGAAACCTCGGAGAGTTTCTTCCCCAAGATATGCACGACCCACTCCTACCAGGAGAGGGTTGCTACAGTTACGATAGCAAAGGAGGAAGGGTTTCGGGTTTGCTGTGGGGGGATATTTGGGCTTGGGGAGACTCGGGGGCAGAGGCTCGAATTGGCGTTTGCCTTGAAAGAATTAGGGGTAGATTCCATACCCCTCAATTTCTTAAATCCCATACCCGGCACCCCTCTGGAAAAGGCCCCTGTCCTTCCCCCAATGGAGATATTGAAGACCATAGCCGTCTTTCGATTCATCCATCCGAGAAAAGATATCAGGGTATGCGGTGGAAGGGAAAAAAACCTGAGAAAGACGCAATCCCTTATGTATCTGGCCGGCGCAAATGCAGCAATGATAGGGGACTATCTCACAACCCCCGGTAGTAACCCAAGAGGGGACCTCCAGTTGATAGAGGACTTGATGTTGGTTCCCCAATGTAAATATGAGGGAGGTACTAATAAGTGGTAACCAAGCGTAAAGAACGAGAGTTGGAACTGGATGATAAGAGATATGTTTGGCATCCTTTTACCCAAATGAAGGATTACCTCCAAGAGAGGCCACTCCTCATAGAAAGAGGGGGCGGTTCATTCCTGTGGGATATATATGGCAATAAATACCTCGACGGCATATCTTCTCTCTGGGTTATCGTGCACGGGCATCACCGGGAAGAGATAGATCAGGCGATAATCGACCAGGTAAAGAGAGTCTCCCATAGTACCCTTCTTGGCCTGTCCCATCCCCCCGCCGTGGAACTTGCTAGGAAACTGGTGGAGATAACCCCCAGGGGTCTCAACAAGGTATTTTACTCTGATAGTGGTTCTACGGCCGTGGAGATCGCCCTGAAGATAGCGTTTCAGTATTGGCTACAAAAATCGAACGGATCTTCTTCGAAGACGAAGTTTATCTCCTTAACAAATGCATACCACGGTGACACCGTAGGTGCAGTGAGTGTCGGGGGCATTGACCTCTTTCATGAGATCTATCATCCTCTCCTCTTCGAGTCCATCAAAGGGGAATCCCCGTATTGCTATAGATGTGTCTTCGGAAAGACCCATCCGTCGTGTAACCTTGAATGCCTGGGCCAGGTGAAAGAGGTTGTGGCGCAGAATCACTCCCAGACAGCAGCTCTGATCATAGAGCCTATGGTTCAGGGCGCTGCGGGGATGCTGGTCTCTCCTCCAGGTTATCTGAAGGGCATAAGGAAACTCTGCACAAGATATGATGTTCTAATGATCGCTGATGAAGTCGCTGTTGGGTTCGGGAGAACCGGCAAGATGTTTGCGTGTGAACACGAGGATGTAGAACCGGATATCCTGACACTGGGAAAGGGCATTACCGGTGGATACCTGCCTCTGGCAGTCACCATGGCTACGGATGAGATTTACAATGCATTCCTTGGAGAATACGACGAATTCAAGACTTTCTTCCATGGTCATACATACACAGGGAACCCCGTGGCCTGCGCTGCTGCCCTGGCCAGCCTCGATATCTTCGATAATGACAGAACCGTTGTCCGGCTCCGGGAAAAGATAGACTTCCTCCGAACCGGACTCGAACGGTTCAGAGACCTGGAGCACGTAGGAGATATAAGGCAGAAGGGATTTATGGTGGGTATTGAGCTAGTGTCTGAAAGAGATTCAAAGGAACCGTTTCCACCCGGAGGTAGGATCGGTGTAAAGGTTATCATGGAGGCGCGAAGAAGAGGCGTGATAATAAGACCCCTTGGCGATGTAATAGTACTTATGCCCCCTTTGAGCATAGGACTTGAGGAGTTGGATGAACTGCTCAGTGTGACCTTTGATTCCATAAGGCTTGTGACAGAAAGTTGAGCCATTCCGCAACAATGAGATCAGTCCTCAATAAAACCCTGAAACCGGATATAGACGGGCTGAAGAAGTCGGGCGCCTACAGGACTTTAAAGACAATTGCAGGACCTGTGGATACCACTGTCTTCATTGATGGCAAGGAAGTCATCCTCCTGTCATCCAACAACTATCTGGGTCTGACCAACCACCCGCGTCTGAAGGAGGCCGCGACTTTCGCTGTAAGGGATTACGGCACAGGGGCCTGTGCCTCCCGATTGATCGCCGGGAATCTGGCAATCCATGAAGACCTTGAGAAAAGGATAGCGAAGTTTAAAGGCTCCCGGGCTGCCGTGGTCTTCTCCACCGGCTATATGGCCAATATTGGGCTGATAACATCCCTTGCAGGCGAGGATGATCTGATCGTAAGTGACGAACTGAATCACGCCAGTATTGTGGATGGCTGTATGTTGAGCAAAGCGGAAGTAAAAGTCTACCCTCACAAGAACGTCGAAGAGCTCAAAAGGCTCCTCTCACAAGGAAGATCAGCTTCCGCACAAGCTACGTACAGAAGAAGGGTTATCGTCACGGACGGGGTTTTCAGCATGGACGGAGACATAGCCCCCTTGCCGGAGATATTGGAGGTTGCGGAGGAGCACCACTCCATTGTAATCGTTGATGATGCCCATGCTACCGGTGTGCTGGGTGAAAACGGAAAAGGGACATTAGAGCATTTTGGTCTGGAGAATGAAAATCTAATACAGATCGGAACCTTTAGCAAGGCGTTGGGAAGCCTTGGAGGATATGTAGCAGGGCCGGATGTTATTGTGGAATATTTGAAGAATAAGGCCAGGGGTTTTATATATTCCACGGCCTTGCCGCCAAGTGTTTGCGCTGCTTCCATTGCCGCTCTCGACACCGTGGAGAAGGAACCCTGGATTCGGGGACGTTTGTGGGAGAATGTCGCCAGATTCAAGAGAGGACTGACGGCCCTCGGTTATGACATAAGAGCAACTCAAACTCAGATTATACCTATCGTGATCGGAGACACCTCTTTGACTATGGAATTTGCAGAAGCAATATTTGAGGAGGGGATATACGCCCCCGGAATACGGCCACCTACCGTGCCGGAAGGAAAAAGCCGGATACGAGCGACCCCAATGGCGTCTCACACAGATGAGCAGATAGACAAGGCGTTGGTCGTATTTGAGAGCGTAGGGAAAAGGCTTGGTATTATTT
>DAOWME010000175.1 GCA_030643245.1 Deltaproteobacteria bacterium | reverse complement strand
GTTTTTTTTGAAATTCATGCAAATGCTGAAAGTGCAATTACCAGAGAAAAACAAATAAAAAAAATGGCGAAGAGCCTGGAAATTGCGGCTGATAGAAGAAAAGAACCAAAATTGGGAAGATTTGTATGATACGATATGTTCTTAATCTGGATTCCCGCCTTCGCGGGAATGACGTGGTGAAGGTTTAATGGCAATAAATGTGCCAATTGCTTACTTGGTTCTTCAACTATTTTTCGAAAACTCAAGTATATGGAAGCCTATATAACCAGCAAAATAACCGCGAAAATGAGCTCTCAATCAGGATGTTATCGATGAAAGGAGAAAGGAGTAAACTATGACTATTGGATTCAGTTTGACTGATGAGCAAGAGGCATTACAGGAGAGGGCAAGGGAGTTTGCGCAAACGGAGTTAGCGCCCGTAGCTGCTGAGATAGATGAGAAAGACGTTTTTCCCATGGAGCTTTTAAGGAAAATGGGATCTCCTCCGTATGAATTTTTGCCTATACCTATTCCTAAAGAGTACGGGGGGAGAGGTTTGGGGATACTCGCCACATGCCTGGTGAATGAAGTGTTATCTGCCACATGTGCTACGGCAGTTGTTCTGATGGAGATGACCCATCTTGCCCCCACATGGCTATCTCATGCCTCTGAAGAAGACAGGAACAGGTATCTACCCAAAATAGCCAGGGGGGAAGGGATAGGAGCATTTGCCCAGACTGAACCCGGTGCAGGATCGGATCCGAAAAACCTACGGACGGAAGCAGTGTCGGATGGAGATCAATGGGTAATAAACGGGTGGAAACGCTATGTAAGCTTTGGTCATGAGGCGATCTATATAGTAGTTATGGCCCGAACAGAAAAGGGTGTCAGCGCCTTTTTGGTGGACGCGAAAACCAAGGGGATCGATGTGGTGGAGAGAGTGCCCTGCATCGGTCTTCGGGGCCATCAGGATGAGGAGATAGAATTTAAGGATTGCCGAATTCCAAAACAGAACCTCATTGGCGTTGAAGGGAAAGGTCTGCGCTTAGCTTTAGGGACGCTTACGGAAACCCGAACGACTTTGTGTGCGGGGTTTGTGGGTCTGGCAACCGGGGCCTTGGATGCGGCCGTAAAATATGCCAAAGTGAGGGAGAGCTTTGGCAAACCGATTGCCGAGCATCAGGCGATCCGCTTTTCCCTGTCTGAAATGGCCACGAGCATTGAGGCGGCAAGACTGCTTACCTACAAGGCTGCATGGCTTATCGATAACGGACAGACAAGCAGGAAAGCGACGTCTATGGCGAAGGTTTTAGCTTCTGATGTCGTGCTCAAGGCCACTAACCTGGGAGTCCATGTGCACGGTGGTTTTGGGTGCACAAAACGATTTCCGGTGGAGCGTTTCTTCAGGGACGCCAGGATCTGGGTCTTTGCCCAAGGTTCACCAGAGATTCAAAAGGAGATCGTGGCAAGAGAAATCCTCAAAGATTAACAGACTTTCCGACTCATGTAATTACTCTCGACAGAGGTACAAATATGAAACGTCCATTAGAAGGGATTCGGGTTTTGGACTTGACCCATTTGATGGTGGGTCCGTTTTGCTCCATGCTCTTGGGGGATATGGGAGCAGAAGTGACAAAAGTGGAATCCCCCAACGGTGATGAAACAAGGTGTATGGGCGCCATGCAAAACGGTGAAAGCGCCTTGTTTCTTAGCCTGAATCGGAATAAGAGAGGAATCACCCTGAATCTGAATGAAGATGAAGGAAGAAATATTTTTTACGGGCTTGTTGAGAAGTCTGATGTGGTCATACACAATTTTTTGAAGCCGGCAATAGAACGATGGGGTGTTGATTACGACTCAATTGCCAAAGTCAATCCTGACATTGTTTATATGGGAATCTCCGGTTTTGGAGAAAGAGGTCCGTACAGTAATAAACCGGGACTTGATCTTAGTTTTCAGGGGATGGCTGGATTGATGAGCATAACCGGACAACCTGGTGGTTCTCCGACGAGGGTAGGGACCTCAGTGGCTGACGTCGTTGCAGGGATATTTGCTGCCTATGGGATCACTATTGCACTTCTCGCGAAAGAGCGCATGGGTATCGGACAGAAAGTTGAGATATCTATACTGGACGGTTTGATTGCCCTTCAAACACCAAGGATGTCTCAATATTTTGCGACATCAAAGATCCCGGAGCGTTTGGGGAGCGCTTCTCCATTTTTTGGCCCCATCGACACCTTCAAGACAAAGGACAGATATATTAATGTCTCGGTTTTTACAGAGAAATCGTGGGCTAAACTCTGCAGGATTATGGATATGGAGCACTTGGTTTCTGACCCAAGGTTTGATTCTAATGATAAGAGACTGGAAAACAGAGAAGGCTTAAAAGCCATTCTTGAGGATCAGTTTCAGCAAAGGAGTGCAGATGAATGGTTAGGGCTATTGGAGAGGGGTGGAATCCCTAATGGGAAGATATTTGACTATGATGAGGTCTTTTCTGATCCACAAATCCGGGTTAATGAGATGGTTCTTGACCTTGAACACCCAATTGCCGGCAAGATGAAAGTTACCGGCCTTCCAATAAAACTATCAGAAACACCTGGGGACGTGAGACAGCCGGCGCCGATTCTCGGCCAACATACAGAGGAAGTCCTCAGTAGTTTGGGATATGAGGAGAGAGAGATAGAGAAGCTGAGAGAACGGAAGATAGTCTGACATTGATTGAGGGCATTCTCGGGTGGTATCTTGGATACCGTATGCGACAAATAAAAGAGGTGGTTTATGAGTTACTTGGAGAGATAGAAGAGATGGGAGGGAGAAATGTATTAACCCTTTCAGGATTTTTGACACCTTGTTGAGAAAGGAGGTATGAGAAATGGAAGCAAAAACAGAAGCTTCTCTAAATAAACCCGAGATGAGTGATCGCGTAAAAAGGCTTAAAGAATCAACAATTAAGGTAAATCCCGTTGTAGACACGGAGAGGCTCAGGTTTATGAGGGAGGTGTACGCGGAGACGGACGGGTTGCCTACTGTACTGAGAAGAGCAAGGTTATTTGAGAGGCTTTGCGATGAAAAGACGATATTCATCGATGATAACCCCATAGTTGGGTCTGTTACCAAGAGGCGTTCCGGTGCATATCCGATGTGTGAATACGGGTGTAAATGGTTATTGAAGGATTCCAATTATCGGATTGCCCTTGGGGATACGATCGTTACGGACGAGGACAGGAAAGAGATAAGAGAAGCCGTAAAGTATTGGGGTGAACGATGTGTGTTCAGTCGCGGCAGAAAGATCATTCAAGAAGCCTATAACGGAGAGCTGGACCCCGCCGAGTGGGGGAAGGCCGGGGTAGCTGAGGAGGCGGTCATGAGCTGGCCGTTGGGCTTCATAACGCTGAATTATGAGAAGGTCTTGAACGAGGGAATGGAAGGGGTAATAGCCGAGGTCGACAGGAAATTCTCGAGTCTTGATGTCGGCGGGTTGGAGACTCATCAGCAGAGACAATTTCTGAACGCCATGCGTATCGGTCTTGAATCTGTTATTCGATTGGCCGGGAGATATAGTGAATTGGCCGGGAAGATGGCTGAAGAGGAGAAAGACCCCCTTAGAAAAGCGGAGCTTGAAGAAATATCTCGGATATGCAGTCTGGTCCCTGCAAAGCCGGCCACGAGTTTTAGAGAGGCTTTACAGTCCTTTTTCTTCACATGGAGCGCCGCGCTCATAGAGAATGCGGCGCCCGCAATGGCTCCTGGAAGGTTTTCATGGTACATGTATCGGTTTTATAAGAAGGATTTGGATGAAGGTAAGATCACAAGAGAAGAGGCTATAGAACTTCTGGAGTTTCTCTTTCTAAACTTCGAGGGGTTTGGCCTGTTGACCTCAGATCTGGCTTTTAAGGCCAATTCCGGACAGACGGCGGTGCATATCTCAATAGGCGGATTGACGCCTGATGGGGAAGACGCGACCAATGACCTGGACTATATGCTCCTGGAAACTCAAAACCGGGTGCGTTGCATCGAGCCCAGTTTTTCCCTTCTATATCACAACAAATTGTCTGAGGAGTTTCTATTGAAAGCTGTGGAGCTCATAAGAGAATCCGGTCTCGGCCAACCGCAATTCTTAAACACCGAGACTTCCATGGAACGTTTTCTCTTCTACTATCCCGACATTACCCTTGAGGAAGCTAGAGGGATGGCCAATGTGGGGTGTATCCCTGTCCATCCGCATCATTCTACAAGCCCTCACTGGGGTGCTTTAGTGAATTGTTCGAAGATGTTGGAATTTGCATTGAACCGGGGGAAGGATCCATTAACCGGTCTGGAAATTAGTATTGACACAGGAGACCCGCTCTCCTTCGAGACATTCGAAGATCTCTATGAGGCGACAAAAGCACATCTCGATTACTGTCTGCCCAAGATACGTGAGATGAACAGAGTGAGTGGCGACCTGATGGCGGAGATAGTGCCCTTGCCGTATGAGTCCGCACTAGTGGATGATTGTATCGAGAAAGGGACCGACCTGATGAACGGCGGGGCCAGGTATAACCAGGATGGAGCTTTTGCAATCGGCGTAATCGAGCTGGTCAACTCCCTTGCAGCCATAAAGAAACTCGTTTATGAGGACAAGAAGCTCACTATGGATAAGTTGTTGGAGGCATTAGCGGCAGACTTCAAGGGCTTTGAGGATATCAAGCAGATGCTTCACGATGCCCCTAAGTATGGGAACGATGAACCCTATGTGGATGATATTGTGAAGGACTGGTATCATCTCTTCGGGGAGATACATGACAGGCTGCCGGATCACCAGGGCAAGCCGTCTATACCGGAGGCGTTTAGCGTGTCTTCCCACTTCAGTTTGGGAGCCCGCACGGGGGCTTTGCCAAATGGGAGGAATGCGAGGGTTTCCATGACGGACGCTACGGTTTCCGCCCAGCCCGGCACGGATCTCAACGGGCCTACGGCCCTTGTAAAATCGGCTGCCAGGGCAATTGACACAGTTAAGTATGCCTCCAATCACCTGAATATGAAGTTTCACCCCTCTGCATTGGAAGGGAAAGAGGGCGCCAGGAAGCTTTTGGCTTTGATAAAAACTTATATGGATTTGGGGGGATATCATATACAGTTCAACTGTGTGGGGAGTGAGATCCTGAAAGAGGCCAAAGAAAATCCGGAGAATTATAAAGATCTTCTAGTACGGGTTGCGGGGTTCAGTGCGTACTTCGTACACCTCGATGAAGGTGTTCAGAACGAGATTATCGCAAGGACCGAGTTGAAATTCAACTGAGTTTCTATATTCCCGCTGGATAAAACCGGGCTTGGTCCTGACTTCACTACGCCGGTCAAGGGGGATGAATACTCACGAGAACTTGCATGATGCGGAGCAACAATTGAGGGGAAACCGGCCCATTTTACCAAGGGGGAGAAGGGATTTGAGGCTGGTATGGAATTGTGGTTCTGTGGGACATATTCATGAAATTGCATTTTTGAAAGGAGAACGATATGTATTTTGAAGAATTAGAGGTAGGCTTAAAACTTCCGGGAACATCGATGACTGCAACTGAAGCCCACGTTGTGCTTTACGGGTCACTGGTTGGAGATCTTCATGCCATGCACTTTAACGAGTTATGGTGTCAAGAAAATACACCATGGAAGACAAGGATAGCCCACGGCATGCTCACCGCCTCTCTGGCCTGCCCAAGTATAGTTGCAGTTCTAGGAGATGAGGCAGCAACTCACCTCAGCGAAGAATTTACCTTCAAGGCCCCGGTTTTTTTCGGCGACACGATTGTCACGGAGGTCGAGGTCATAGAGTTGACGCCAAAGAAAAATTGGGGACTCGTAAAGATGAAGTATATCTCCAAAAACCAAAAGGGAGAAGTTGTATTGGAGGCTATATCAACGTGCGGTGCTCGTTATAAACCCAAGTCCGGGTAGTGAGCGTCATGGGCAACAACACGTATTGACGTTGTGAGAAAAGAAGGCGAGATCTCGTTCCCACGCTCTGCGTGTGAACGTATACAGGAGTCTAAAAATGGGTAGAGGCTGATACCACTATGCCCACTCAATAAAAGCACGTGAGCATGATTGGTCATGAAAGCCCAGGTCACTGTTCCAGCGCCGGTTCTCGCAACCAATGATTATCCGTGTTGTGAAATCTCCACGATCTTCGTTATTACGACAAAATATATCGGTACCCTCAATCCCTCGAATCAAAACATGGTGAAGAGTCCCGAGAGCATCTAGTCGTGCTTGTCGAGGCATAATCATCACTTTTTATCAAAATGCCTACAAATGTTAACTGCTTAGGGACGGGGACGAAATAACTTCCTCAAGTTGGCGCTCAGATTTAGGTTAGATTTGTTCGATCTAAAAACGCAAAACCGCAGGAATAGTCGAACTATTTTGAGGATTTTGTGTTTGAAGATCGGGCAAAGCCTGTCCTCGACCCCGATCGGGGGATGGCCTGAAGATGAGATGCACAAATGGGGAAGTTATTTCGTCCCTGACCCTTATTTTGAAC
>DAOWME010000009.1 GCA_030643245.1 Deltaproteobacteria bacterium | reverse complement strand
CTTGAGAAAAAGGGCACGAGTTGGTTTCCACTCCCGACATGAGCAATTTATTCTCTGAGCAAGGCCGCACGACGGTTTGCGCCGAGGCGTACATGATCGTACGTCGCAGGCGGAAACCGGAGGAGAACGCAGCTCAGGGGAAAAATGGCCATTTCTGGATGGAAACTAATTCACTCTTTTAACCTAGACTGATACAAGGGAAACCTCGTACACAGGTCAGATACCTTATCTCTAACCCTCTTGACGGTAGGTTTGTCATCCACATTACCAAGAACCTGTGATATAAGGTCGGCGATTACCGTCATCTCATCTTCCTTCATTCCTCTAGTGGTGAGGGCCGGCGTGCCGATCCTTATGCCGCTGGTCACAACAGGACTTTTGGTATCAAAAGGTATCCCGTTCTTGTTCACCGTAATCCCAGCCGCATCTAGCGCTTCTTCGGCAATTTTACCGGAGAGGCCGGTATTGCCAAGGTTCACAAGTATAAGATGTGTGTCTGTTCCACCGGTTACCAATTCACAACCTTTTTTTTGGAGTTCCTCGCCCAACGTTGCAGCATTACTAATTACCTGCTTTTGATAATTCCTGAATTCTGTTGTAAGCGCCTCCTTGAATACAACTGCTTTTGCAGCAATAGCGTGCATAAGAGGTCCACCCTGGATTCCCGGGAACACACATGCATCTACAGTCTTTGCAAACTCCTTCTTGCATAAGATTAGTCCCCCTCTAGGCCCCCTGAGGGTCTTGTGTGTGGTGGAGGTCACAAAGTCTGCCAGGGGAACAGGATTTGGGTGCAAACCAGCCGCAATTAGTCCTGCAATATGAGCCATATCCACCATAAGGTATGCGCCCACCTCATCAGCAATGCTTCGGAAGGGTTCGAAATCGATGATTCTGGGATAGGAACTCGCCCCTACAACAATCAAGGCAGGTCTGTTATCTCTGGCCAGTCTTTTCACTGAATCATAATCTATGGTTTGGGTTTCTTTCATCACTCCATACTTAACTACGTGATAAAATTTCCCGGAAAAACTTACGGGGCTCCCGTGGGTGAGGTGTCCTCCGTGGGTTATGCTCATCCCCAAAATGGTGTCTCCAGGCTTTAGAATAGAGAAATAAACGGCCATATTGGCCTGTGACCCGGAATGAGGCTGAACATTTATGTGATCTGCACCAAATACCTTTTTGCCCCTGGCTATTGCCAGGTTCTCTGCTCCGTCAACAAACTCACACCCCCCATAATACCTCTTATTGGGATATCCCTCTGCATATTTGTTCGTAAGGATACTACCTTGGGCTTCCAAGACTGCCTCACTGGCATAATTTTCGGAAGCTATCAGGTCCAGCCGGAAAGCCTGCCTTTTTGTCTCCGATCGAATGACCGCTGCAATCTCTGGATCTGTCTCCTTTAAACCCGGCATCTATCTCTCCGCTATCCCCTCAACCTGAGCGCTACAAATGGCCTTTTCTATATCCGCTATCTTTTCCAACCTCCGCTGGTGTCTCCCCCCTTGAAATTTACCGGCGAGCCAGACCCTGACTAACTCTTCAGCCAAGTCCTTGCCTGTCACCCTCTCACCCATGACAAGGATATTGGCGTCATTGTGTTCTTTACTCATTCTTGCAGTGTAAACATCGTGACACAAAGCAGCCCTTACATTTGGAAACCTGTTTGCAACAATAGACATACCAATCCCTGTTCCGCATATTAGGATACCCTTCTCGAATTCCCCGCTTTGTATCTTTTCAGCAACAGGGCAACCAAAATCAGGATAATCTACAGACTCACTGTTGAATGTGCCTGCGTCATAGATGTCTGTCTTAATGTCATCTGACAAGAATTGCTTTATGGACTCCTTTAATTCAAACCCGCCATGATCACTTCCAATAATTATCTTCATTTTCCCTCTAACCCAGAGACACCAAGACCTATTCCTCAAACTTTTCGACCTGTGCAGTTACACAAACCTAGTGTCTTAAAGTGTCTCCGACGATTCAGTTAAAACAGGATTGCGTTAAGCGGTAAACCTGACCTACTGCACAGGTCGAAACTTTTTGAAGACCAGCGCGGCATTGGTGCCACCGAAACCAAAAGAATTAGACATGGCCACACTAACATCAGCTCTTTTGGCTACATTTGGCGTGTAGTCGAGATCACAATCCGGGTCTGGGGTCTCATAGTTGATCGTAGGGGGGATAATCCCATCCCGGATGGTCATGATACTAAAAATTGCCTCTACTCCACCGGCTGCACCGAGCAGATGACCTACCATAGATTTGGTGGAACTCACAGCAACTTTCTTGCTGTGGTTGTTAAAGACGGTCTTTATCGCTACGGTTTCTATGACATCATTCAGCGGCGTCGAGGTCCCGTGTGCATTAATATAATCAACTTCAGCAGGTGATATCCCGGCATCATTCAATGCCATCCTCATACATCTGGCTGCACCGTCCCCCTGAGGGTCAGGGGCGGTTATGTGATAGGCATCGCCAGTCAGACCATAGCCAATGATCTCTGCATAAATCTTAGCCCCTCTCCCAAGGGCCGATTCCATCTCTTCCAAAACAATTATCCCTGCGCCTTCTGCTGGGACAAAACCGTCCCTATCCTTTTCAAAAGGTCGACTGGCTTTTTGGGGTTCGTCGTTTCTTGTGGAAATTGCCTTCAAGGCATTAAAGCCTCCGACATTCAAGGGGGTTATGGTTGCTTCCGTTCCCCCTGTGACCATAGCGTCGACATCGCCCCGCTGTATCAGTCTGTAAGAGTCTCCGATGGCATGAGAACCGGCTGCGCAGGCTGTGACAACACAAATGTTAGGGCCTTTGATCCCGAACCGAATGGCTATCTGCCCCGGCGCCATATTGGCTATCATCATGGGGATGAAAAAAGGAGATATCTTTCTCGGCCCACCTTTCAGCATCATGCTGTGATTCTTCTCCAAGGTTGGTAATCCACCCAGCCCTGTTCCAACCACAACCCCGATCCTTTCAGCATTTTCATCTGTGACCGTAAGTTTTGAATCCTCCATGGCCATGATAGCCGCGGCCATGCCATACTGGACAAATGAGTCCATCCGTCTCACTTGCTTCTTGTCGAGGAAATCCTCAGGACTGAAATCCTTCACTTGCCCGGCAATCTTTGTCTGGAAATCAGTTGTGTCAAAAGTGGATATTCTGTTGACACCTGACTTCCCTTCACACAAAGCCCTCCAGGTCTTTTCCATACCTACCCCTAAAGGAGTTACTGCGCCTAAACCTGTTACCAAAACTCTTCTTTTCAAACTTACACCTCCGAAAGGGCACTCTTCACCCCAGTATCTAACTTAGAGATTAGCACCACAGCACAAGTCTTGGATGTTTCTACATGCTCTTGTTCTTTGTGTGATCTGTAAGTCATATAACTCTAAACACAAGAAGAACTCAAGAAACATGATGATTAAAGCTTGAATAAGCTCTATGGAACTGAGATGTCCCCGTTACTCTAGCGCCCATCCATAAATGGCTATTTTGCAATGTGCCCCTATTTACCTAATGTATTCCTGCGGTTAAAATCTTCGTCTTCTTTGACCATGCAAAAAATATCTCATTTCTGGATGAACACTACTCTAGGTGATTATTTATATAGTCAAATGCTGCTTGAACAGTTCGTATTTTCTCTGCTTCTTCGTCAGAGATCTCATTACCGAATTCCTCCTCAAGAGCCATTATCAACTCAACCAGATCCAATGAATCAGCACCCAGATCGTCAACAAAAGAAGCCTCGTTAATAATCTCCTCTTCCTCTATCCCAAGCTGCTCAGCTATTATGGCCTTAATCTTTGCCTCAACAGATTCGTTTCCCATAGAAATCTATACCTCCTCCAAAATATTTTACAATTTTGCCCAAAAGCAACCCATGGAGTAGCACCCTTTAGAATGCCGTAGCGGTCATATTGATTACGCGCACAATAGCGTACTTCTCCACTCTCATCTCCCGAATATCCTCCATAAAAAAGGAAATTTTCGACATCCTTCATAAGAACTGAAAAGTAGTTTTCACTTTATTTGTATCACTCCAGGTGTCAGGTTTCAGTGTTCAGATCTTTGATTTCTCTCTCCTGATGATTTCTCTCTCCTGACACCTGACACCGAAAAGCCATGTAACTTGAGATCCTCAACACCCCTTAAATTTGTCTCTTACCACTAGCGCTCTTGAAAAGTGTAAACCGACAAATGAAGGATGCTGGATATTCTAAGATATTACACATACATGCCGCCATTAACATTGATTACTTGACCAGTTATGTAACCGGACATCTCTGAAACCAGAAAATATACAGTTTCAGCCACATCCTCAGGTCTTCCGAACTTCTCAGCAGGGATCTGACTTTTCAGGTTTTCTCTGATATTCTCAGGCAAGGCCTGGGTCATCTCTGTATCTATAAAACCAGGAGCAACAGCATTAACATTTATGCCCCTCGAGGCTAATTCTCTTGCAACAGTCTTTGTAAAACCGATGACACCTGCCTTGGATGCTGAGTAGTTTGCCTGTCCTATATTCCCCATTTCACCTGAAACAGATGCAATATTTACGATCTTTCCACTTTTTTGTTTAGCCATAAACTTGGCTGCTGCCTTTGTGCAGTTAAAGGTTCCCTTCAAGTTTACACCCAATACCATATCCCAGCTCTCCTCCTTCATTCGCAACAGAAAGCTGTCTTTCACGATCCCAGCGTTATTGACCAAGATATCAATCCTGCCGAATTCTTCGATCGTCTCTTTTAACATCATTTCAGCCTCTTTAAAATCAGCCACATTTGTTTTACTGACAAGGCATCTTCTTCCCATCTGTTCGATCTCTCGCGCCACTTCCTGGGCCTTTTCAAAATTAAGATCTGAAACTACGATGCCCGCTCCTTTCCTGGCTAGAAGGATAGCAATGGCCCTACCAATACCCTGAGCTGAACCAGTTATCAATGCTACTTTATCTTTTAAATCCATCTGCTGATAACCCCCATCAGGTCTTCACCAGAAATTTTGAAACTCAATTATGAGCTACAATGGCTTGGGGGCATAATTCAAATGAGTTTCAAAATTTCTGCTTTACTGTTTCTGAAGTCTATTGAGGCTCTTAATATTCTCAACATTCACCCTCTTCAGTTTATCGGTTGTCTTCCTCGCTAAGCCCGATAATACCTTACCAGGCCCAACCTCAATAGCTGTATCGATATCTTCTTTGAGCATTCTAAAGATTGACTGTACCCATTTCACCGGACTACATACCTGTCTTATCAACAGCTCACGAGCCTTGTCTTTTGAGGTGTTAATGTCTGCCTCGACATTTGAGATCACCGGGATTTTTATCTCCTGAAAAGAAATCTCCTCCAGTTCGGCGGCAAGCCTCTCCATAGCCGGTTTCATAAGGCTGCAGTGAAAAGGGGCACTTACTTTCAGAAGAACGGTCCCTCTTGCCCCTCTTTCTTTTGCCAAATCGATGGCCTTTTGAACCCCCGTTGCCTTTCCGGAGATAACGGTTTGATCCGGACTATTGTAGTTGGCCGGTGAGACCTCATCTCCTCCTTCCGTCACCTCGGCACAAACCCCTTGCAAAACCGTTTCTTCCAACCCCATTATAGCCGCCATAGCCCCTACGCCTATGGGAACAGCCTCTTGCATGAACCTACCCCTATGTCGAACTATTCTTACGGCGTCAGAAAAGCTCAAGCATTCAGCGGCAACTAGGGCGCTGTATTCTCCCAGACTGTGGCCCGTCACCAGGTGAGGCCTTACCTCCGTCTCCCGACCTAGGACCCTCAGTGTGGCAATACTGGTGGTGAGTATAGCAGGTTGCGTATTGATGGTTAACCCTATCTCCCCACCAGGGTCTTCAAAACATATCTTCTTTATGTCGAGACCAAGGGAGTCATTCGCCTCTTCAAAAGTTTCCCTTGCAACAGAAAAGTTATCACAGAACTCTTTTCCCATACCGACGTACTGGGAACCTTGTCCAGGAAAGACGAATACAGATCTAACCATAAGCAAATCCTATCCTTTCCGTTTATTTAGTCTCTCAACCATTACGGGAATGACCTCAAACAGATCTCCCACAATCCCAAAACTGGCCACCTCAAAGATCGGGGCATCCTTGTCTATGTTTATGGCCACGATAACATCGGATGACTGCATTCCTACTAAGTGCTGCACGGCACCTGACATCCCGCATGCAATATACAACTTTGGACAAACCGTCTTCCCGGTCTGCCCAACCTGGTGCGAGTATGGTATCCAACCGGCATCAACAGCTGCTCTAGAAGCCCCTACGGCCCCGCCTAAGGTCCTCGCCAATTCTTCAATCAACTTGAAGTTCTTAGCTTCTTGAAGACCCCTGCCCCCGGAAATAATCACATCAGCCTCAGCTATGCTCACCAGGTCTCCAATCTCTTCCACTGCATCGAGAACATTTGTGCGGAGGTTTTTGCCATGACCATCAAAACCCTTTGTAATTACCTCACCCTTCCTCTTCGGATCATAAGAGGCCTTCTTCATCACCTTATGGCGGACGGTAGCCATTTGAGGACGCATGTCAGGGCAGATAATTGTCGCCATGATATTTCCACCAAACGCGGGACGGGTCTGGAGCAAGAGTCTTTTTTCACTATCTATATCTAAACCAGTACAATCTGCCGTCAGGCCGGTTTCAAGCCTGGCAGACACCTTGGGAATAAAGGACCTCCCAACAGCAGTAGCCCCGGATATAACAATCTCCGGCTTGTATTTCTTAATCAGATCAGTAAGGATATTACTGTAAATCTCGTCATTAAAGTCCTTCAGCAGAGGGTCATCCACAAGATATATCTTGTCAGCACCATATGGTATCAGCTCATTAGCCTCCCTTTCAATACTATCGCCGAGAAGGACAGCAGAAAGGTCGACCCCCAGTTTGTCAGCCAGAATCCTCCCTTCACCCAAAAGCTCCAACACAACATTGGCTATCTTCCCATTTCTCTGCTCGGCATATACCCACACGCCCTTAAAGCCATCGCCCTTAAACTCGGTTTTCTTAATATCCGGCATCGAAATAGCGTAAAAATCGCAGACATCCAGACACGCACCGCAGAGATTACACGTCTCATCCACGTGAGCGACACCATCTTCGACCGTAATGGCCCCAAAAAGGCAGCTATCAATGCAAACTCCACACCCTGTGCATAACTCAATGTCGATTCTGACACTCATAGTATACCTTTGAACCAAAATTTATATCATCTTCATATCATCTAGTCTGCTGACTAATTGGTCAACCTGTTTTTCTACAGAACCTTCTAACATCTCTCTATTGCCATGTCGCTGTGGAGTAAAGATCTTTATTACTTGAGTTGCGGATCCTTTAAGCCCAACCTCTTCTTCGCTGATCCCAAGCTCACTAATCCCCCAGACAGGTATGTCAACACTTTTAGCCTTCATCTTCCCTCTTAGAGAGGGCATCCTCGGCTCATTAATCTCTTTTACTACCGTTATCAAGGCTGGAAGGGTTACTTCCAAGACATCGTATCCGTCATCCATCATCCTCTCCACTACGAGAGTATGATTACTGATGTCCCTTATCTTCCTGACAAAAGCAACATAGGGGATATCCAGTTTCTCGGCAATAGCCGGGCCCACCTGGGCAGTATCTCCGTCAATGGCCTGCTTGCCGCAGATAATAAGACCAAATCCCCCAACCTTTTTGACACCTTTAGCCAAAGTACGAGACGTAGCCAATGTGTCAGCTCCGGCAAAGGCGAGGTCACTCAATAATACAGCGTCATCAACACCATAAGAGATAACCTCTCTCAGTGCTTCATCTGCCTGAGGTGGCCCCATACTGATGGCAATGACTTCCCCGCCCAACTTCTCTTTTATCCGCAACCCTTCCTCAACAGCGTACATGTCAAAGGGGTTAATAATACCCTTTGTCCCTTCTCTTATTAGTGTGTTTGTATCCTTATTTATTTTGACGCCCGTCGTTTCCGGGACCTGTTTTACACATACGATGACGTTCACAAGAAACCCTGTTATCTGTTATCTTTTTTCCCTGCGTATTCTTTAATCAATTCCTGGCCGATCACATTACGCTGAATCTGGTTAGTTCCTTCGTATATTTGGAGTATCTTTGCATCTCGCATCATTTTTTCCACTGGATAGTCTCGCATATAACCATACCCACCCAAAACCTGCACTGCATCTACCGTAACCTTCATGGCAACATCGCTGGAAAAGACCTTGGACATGGCAGATACCTTCGATATGTTCTTTGCACCGCTGTCTATAAACCTGCAGGCAGAATAGACAAGGGCCCTGGCAGCTTCTGTTTGAATCGCCATGTCAGCCAGCATATGCTGGACAGCCTGAAAAGAGATAATCGGTTTCCCAAACTGCTTCCTTTCTCGGGCATAGCTGACCGCTGTATCCAAGGCCCCCTGAGACAGCCCAATGGCTTGAGCCCCGATCCCCGGCCTTGTTCTATCAAGAACCCTCATAGATACAATGAACCCGATCCCGGCCCTCCCTATCAGGTTATCCCTGGGCACACGACAATTCGAGAAGACCAACTCTGTCGTGGCCGATGCTCTGATTCCCATCTTTTTTTCTTTTGTGCCAAAGGTAAATCCAGGGGTTCCTTTTTCCACTATAAGGGCGCTCGCCCCTCGGCTTCCCCGCGACTTATCGGTCATAACTATCACTGTATAGATCTCTGCTTCGCCTCCACCTGTGATCCATTGCTTTGTCCCGTTTATGACATACTCATCTCCATCCAATACGGCTGAAGTCTGGATCCCTGAAGCGTCACTTCCTGCATTTGCCTCTGTTAGGCCAAAAGCCGCCAGTTTTCTTCCACTGGCTATATCCGGTAGGTATCTCTTCTTCTGATCTTCTGAGCCGAATAGAAGTATCGGATATGCCCCCAATCCGGTGCCGGCAAAGCATACGGAGACGCCGATACACGCCCTGCTTATCTCCTCTACAGCAATACAATTCTCAAAAGTCCCTCCTCCAAGCCCCCCGTACTCTTCAGGATAGCATAACCCCATTAGATCCGAGCTTGCCAGAACCTTGATTATCTCCCACGGAAATTCCTCTTTCTCATCCAGTTCTGCCCTGACAGGCATGATTTTTTCATCTGCGATCTGCCTGGCCAGTTCTTTTATCATATTTTGGTCTTCTGTCAAAAAATAATCCATAAAGAATTCCCCATGTTTTTATTCTTCCTTTTCTGCTGACTTCATCATCTGTTTCTTCCATTTCTCTTCCGCGTGAGTTAACTTATGCCTAATCTGTCCCCAAATCTTCGCAGGATGTCCCCTGGTCAATTTTTGCACTTCCTGGTTCCTCTTAAGGTTTTCCAAGAGATGGGGGTTAACCCTGTTGGTAACGAAGCGAGTAGCCATCTGGATTCCGTTTTTGATAGCCTTGGCCGATGAATTACCGTGGCTAATTATTCCGACACCATCTATCCCCAGAAGTGGGGCACCCCCATATTCGGAATAATCGAATATCTCCTTCACATTGTTCATTGACTTTCTGGCCAAAAGATAAGCCAACTTTGAACGAAAACCGTTACCCATTTCGGCCTTGAATAAATTACCTAAGGTCTCAACCAAACCTTCGCTTATCTTCAGAGTTATATTGCCTACAAATCCGTCACATATTATCACATCAATACTTCCATCATAGACATACATACCCTCTACATAGCCGACGTAATTAATAAAACTGTTTTTCAGAAGGGTATGAGCACTCCGGGTTAGGTCATTCCCTTTACTGTCTTCTTCCCCATTACTCAACAGGCCCACTCTTGGGTTCTCTTTACCCAAGACGTACCTGGCATAAACGTCTCCCATAATACCGAACTGCAGCAAATGAGAGGGTTTGCAAACCACATTGGCCCCGCCATCCAGTAGAACAGAGGCGCCTTTTAATGTGGGTACAAGGGCAGCAATCGCCGGCCGATCCACCCCTTCAAGCTTTTTCAGAACATAGATCCCCGTAGCAAGAACCGCACCGGAGTTGCCGGCGCTGACTACTGCCTGGGCTTCTCCACTTTTTACTAGCTCGAAGGCAACCCTTATGGAAGAGTCTTTTTTCTTTCTAAGCCCTTCAGAAGGAGATTCTCCCATTCCTATGACTTCAGAGGCATATTTTGCCGTTATAGGTAACCTTTTAGTATCATGTTTGGCGAGTTCTTCCCGGATCAAGTCTTTCTGACCCACCAAGATAACATGGGTGTCAAACTCTCTGGCCGCCAAGACCGCCCCCTCTATAGTCACCCCGGGGGCGTAGTCACCGCCCATAGCATCTACTGCTATCTTCATGGAGCCCTCCCTGGTCAAACCTCCTTCACTTCCAATACTGTCTTACCTTTATACATGCCGCAATTAAGGCAAACACGGTGAGGGAGCTTGGGCTCGCTACACTGAGGACACAATGTCACATTGGGTGAGGACAGTTTCTGATGGGTCCGACGTTTATTAGTTCTTGATTTAGAATGTCTTCTTTTTGGCAGTGCCATTGGGAAATCTCCTTCACAGCTTCTTTTCTAACATATGTTACTTTCCACTTGCAACCTTAAAATCTCGGAGTTTCGAAAATCCGATATTAAGTACTTCTTGCCCGGAGCATTCACATCTACCTTCATTCAGATCCTTTGCACATCGATGACAGAGCCCTCGGCATAGATTGTGGCAGAGAGGTTTGAGTGGGATCGAAATGATAATCTGTTCAAGGATGAGCGGAGCAATGTCAATTTCATCCCCGTGATAAAATCCAAACTCCAAGTCCTCACTGCTCAGCCCTAAATCATCGGCGATATCTTCGTCGTCTGCCGGACAAAGCGTATATTTGAACCGAGAGTCAAGAGGATAATCAAATTCTTCTAAACATCTACTGCATTTCAATGTCAGTTCTGTGTTAATGACACCGTTAATAAAGATGTCTCTCTCTGACTTGGCAAGTTTGAGATCAAGGGAGACCGGGGCAGACAAATTAACCTCTATCTTGTTATGACCTTGGGAAATACCGTTCAACCAATCCTTATCCAAGACCTCTTTCAAATCTAAACCACTGCTGGTTATCTCCTCAATCTTCAATTTCAGGTAAACGGCCTTTTTTGACGTTTGCCCGTGAGATAATGAACGCAACACATTCATTCCCTGTACCGATCCGAGAGTGTGATATTTTGCCCAATTAAACTCATAAAAAATATCGACCTGTGCAGTTGGGCAGGGTTACCGCTTGCCGGCTACTTAATTTCGTTTGCTTGTTATGAACTACATTCCGGCATAAGGCTGTATGTGTAATGGGATGACAAGTCTCGTTCGCATATTTGTATGTTGAACAGGTTCTTATGTATAACAAGCAAACAAAACAAGCAGCCGGCGCTTAACGTAATCATCAGAGACACTTCAAGACACTAGGGTTGAGTAACTGCATAGGTCGAAAAATATTACAGTTACACGAATACTGAAGATCCAGATCGAGAGACTGTTGACCAAACGTACTGCGAACGTAGTCCCCCATAATACCTCTCACATTCATAAGGCCACGGATTCGAGCGCCCGGCAACGACAAATAGGTCAAAATCTCCATACGCCATCATAGACTAGGGAACCGTCCCCACAAGTCTCCAGTTCAGAAATGACCAATTTATCAAGGTCAAGGGCTCGTGCTGAGGCGTATAAAAGTACCCCCCTTAACCAATCCTGAAGACTGACGCAGAGATTGCGGGAAAGTGCCATTTCCGGACGGAAACTCACTAGCTTAGGAGCCAACGTAGTAACTTCTCAAAAAGTCGGGGGTGTGGGCCGCACAGCGAAACACCACTGAGTTTTTGAGAAGCTACTCAACGCATTTGAGTCTGAGGCAGAGATAGCCGGAATGCGGCCCCCTTTGGATGGGCATTAAGTGGCTGTTATTACTGTTTATATATTGCCAAACTTCATCTCGTAGAGGAAAAAACGTAATACTATATGAACATTTCATTTTGTCAAGCAAATTCTCTCCATATGAACGGCTAATCTCGAACCCTTGAGACAAAAGGATAATACACAGAAGCTATTCACTTCCAACTTCTGCCTTGTCATAGCCCCACCTTCAAATTGTAGTTCAACTCTCTCAAAGGATATAAGAGTGAGTATCTGCACCGAAAACATTTGAAACTCGCCTGATCTAAGCGCGCAAGAATAATGCCACTACGTAATGCATACAGGGGACACTTTTCGAAAGCTAGATGATCGAGTGAGAATATATATATAACAAAAAAGTCATTAAGTCAAATCCTTTGAAGAGCAAAAGCCCTTGACAGTAAAAGGCTTGTATGTTAATTAAATAGTCTCCATCCAGAAATGGCCATTTTTCCCCTGAGCTGCGTTCTCCTCCGGTTTCCGCCTGCGACGTACGATCATGTATGCCTCGGCGCAAACCGTCTTGTTCAGAGAAAAAATTGCTCATTTCTGAATTGGAAACCAACTCGTGCCCATTTTCCTAAGAAGTCCATTTCTGGATGGACACTAAATAGCGATTTAGAAATCAACATACGTTGCTCAGAACGTCACAAATTAATGTATATATGGACACTGACTGAAAAACTGTACACAGGGGGAAGCTTATGGGTTATGTAGAAGATAGGATCAATGAATTGAGAGAGAAAATAGCTAAGGAAGAAGAGATGGGAGGGGCCAAGAAAGTTGATAAGCAACATAAGTCCGGCAAATTAACAGCCAGGGAGAGACTGAACCACCTCTTTGATGCGGGGAGCTTCCAGGAAACAGACATGTTTGTCCGTCATCGCTGCCAGGATTTTGGGATGGGAGATACTGTCGTGCCTGGAGAAGGGGTCATTACCGGCTACGGAACTGTGAACGGCAGAACCGTTTTTGCATTCTCCCAGGATTTTACCTCTCTGGGGGGAACCCTGGGTGAATACCATGGCAAAAAGGTAATTAAGGTGATGGACTTAGCACTCAAGGCACGCGCACCCATAGTTGGCTTTAATGACTCAGGAGGAGCCAGAATTCAGGAAGGTGTCGACGCCCTCAGCAGCTATGGAGAGGTATTCTTCCGAAATTCCTGTTCATCTGGTGTTATACCTCAGATATCAGCCATAATGGGGCCGACGGCTGGAGGGGCTGTCTATTCGCCTGCTATGACTGACTGGATATTTATGACCGAGAAGAGCAGTTATATGTTTATTACCGGCCCGGATATCATCAAAACAGTCACGGGTGAAGAGGTCACACCTGAAGAGCTGGGCGGCGCCATGACCCATAACGCCACAAGCGGTGTTGCCCATTTTGCCTGTGAGAGTGATGCAAAAGCCATAGAGATGATAATAGAGCTCTTGAGCTATCTCCCTTCAAATAACATGGAACAGGCCCCGTATATAGAAACCCAGGACGGCCCTGCCCGTATCGCACCGGAACTCGATACTATAATCCCCGACAACCCCAGACAGGTGTATGACATAAAAAAAGTAATCAGCGCTCTGGTGGACGACGGTAAGTACTTTGAACCTCATAAACATTACGCTAAGAATATCATCATATGCTTCGCACGTCTCAATGGAATGGTGATCGGTATCATCGCCAATCAGCCTCTTTTTATGGCAGGTTGCCTTGATGTAAATGCTTCGGATAAGGCTACCCGTTTTATTCGTTTCTGTGACGCATTTAATATCCCCCTCCTCACAATAATGGACGTGCCGGGATACCTGCCGGGTACCGGCCAAGAATGGACCGGTATAATCAGGCATGGGGCCAAACTTCTCTGGTGCTACTCGGAAGCCACGGTACCCAAAATCACGCTTATTACACGGAAGGCTTACGGCGGGTCATATGTGGCCATGTGCAGTAGACACCTGGGAGGGGACTACGTATTGGCATGGCCTACCGCAGAGATAGCGGTAATGGGAGCCGAGGGGGCAGCGAAAGTCATCCACAGGAAGGAAATAGGCGCTGCTGAGGATCCAAAGGCCAAGACAGAGGAGAAGATCCAGGAATACCATGATCTGTTTGCCAATCCCTATATCGCTGCCAAAAGGGGTTATATCGATGCGGTAATAATCCCCAGTGATTCACGCCCAAAGATAGTAAGCGCATTGGAAGCATTGTCAAACAAGAAGGAAATCCGGCCGGCCAAGAGGCACGGTAACATCCCTGTTTAGTTGTAGGTGAGTCATGCCAGAGGTTCGAACCAGGTTTGCACCGAGCCCTACGGGTTATTTACACATCGGCGGCGCGAGAACGGCCTTGTTTAACTGGCTGTTTGCTCGACATTCAGACGGCAAATTCATCCTGAGGATAGAGGATACGGATAGGGTGCGTTCAACGAAGGAATCGATTCAGGCCATTTTTAACGGGATGGAATGGCTTGGATTGGATTGGGACGAGGGCCCATACTTCCAGACGGAGCGGTTTGATATCTACAGGGAATACATAGAAAAACTAATTGCGAAAGGCAAAGCATATTATTGTTATTGTACGCCTGATGAACTCAAAGAGAAAAGAACCCTGGCTCTGGCCGAGGGCAGAAAGCCCAAGTACGATGGGAAATGCCGGGAATTGGGCAGACCCAAGTCCTCCGACCCCCATGTGATACGATTCAAGACCCCTATGTCAGGGACCAATAGGGTCTGTGACATGATAAAAGGGGAAGTTAAGTTTGAAAATTCGGAACTGGATGACCTTATTATACAGAGGTCTGACGGATATCCGACTTATAACTTCGCTGTGGTGGTAGATGACATAACCATGGGGATTACTCATGTCATAAGAGGGGATGACCATCTGAACAATACGCCTAGACAGGCCTTGTTGTATGAAGGGCTTGAATATAACTGCCCCCGATTCGCCCATGTCCCGCTCATATTGGGGAGTGATAGAACCCGCTTGAGCAAACGACACGGCGCCACATCCGTGATGGCTTACAAGGAAGCCGGATATCTTCCCCAGGCTTTGGTGAACTACCTGGTCAGACTAGGCTGGTCGCACGGGGATCAGGAGGTATTCTCCAGGGATGAACTGACAGAGAAATTCTCCCTGGATAATGTGGGGAAAGCTGCAGGGCTATTCAACCCCAAGAAACTACTGTGGCTGAATGCCCACTATATTAAGGAAGAAAAACCCGAAAACCTTTCAAGGTTACTGATCCCATTTATGGAGAAGAGAGGGTGCAGGGTAAAAGATGACGAAACTCTGCAAGAGATTACATTGCTACTGAGAGAGAGAAGTAAGACGTTGGCTGAAATGGCAGACTCCTCTGAGTTCTTTTTCAAGGACGAGGTTGAGTATGACAGAAAAGCTGCCAAAAAATTCTTGAAGCCGGACGTTATGGATATATTCCAAACCTTGATTGAGAGGTTTGGAAACCTCCAAACCTTCAATCAAGATACGATTGAAACGGTATTCGGAGAGGTGTCCGCCGAGATGGATCTGAAGGTTGTCAAGATCGCTCAGCCGGTAAGGGTTTCATTGACAGGGTCAACCGCGAGTCCGGGGATATATGAGGTTGTTGCCATATTGGGTAAAAAAAAGGTTATTGACAGGCTTCGGAGCGCCATAGTATTTATAGAGAATAGAGGGACACCTTCAAATTGTTGACCATCCAGGGTAATGTGCT
Organism: Deltaproteobacteria bacterium; assembly: GCA_030643245.1. Taxonomy (GTDB): domain Bacteria; phylum Desulfobacterota; class UBA8473; order UBA8473; family UBA8473; genus JAUXHQ01. The sequence goes on along the minus strand of DAOWME010000009.1, from coordinate 13,252 downwards.
GGGCTTTTTCTTTCTATTCATAGAACAGCATACCATTGCGGGCCATTGAGGATTATCAGTGGAAAGGCTAAAGGAAGAAGGCTGCTCTCGGTTCAAGGGATGAACACGCGGCCCACATCCGATAAGATCAAGGAGTCGATCTTCAATATACTGCCACCTGATTTCGATGAAAAACGGATCCTCGATCTGTTCGCTGGGACGGGAAATATGGGGATTGAGGCCTTGAGCCGGGGCGCGATGACAGCGGTCTTCGTTGAGAACGACCGCACTGCATTATTGGTCCTAGAGAAGAACATCAGAAATTGTCGTTTCTTCCATAAGAGTCAAATAGTCGGAAGTACCGTGGCAAAAGGAATAAGGATTCTGGAGAAAAGGGGAGATAAATTTAATTTCATATTTCTGGACCCCCCGTACGGAAGGAGCATTGTGGGGGATACATTGGAAAGGGTTTCCCGATCAGATATTCTGGGGGATAATACTTTAGTTGTGGCAGAGCATTCTTTTGGGGAGACTGTGGAGGAGGATGTTGGGAGTCTCACCATAACCGACCAACGAAGGTACGGCAAGACCCTGGTTTCGTTCTTTGTGCATCGAAGGATTGAGGGGCAAAACCCGCAATCATAGAGACGAGGGCATGTCAAGTAGAGGAAAGGGGGCGTGTTTTGAAGGTTGCAACGAAAATTTGTCTCGGTTTGGGGGGTGTTCTTTTTGCTGTTGACGGTATAATTAAGGTTATAAAGCCGGATTTCACTTTCTTGGGAATGACGATGCCGTGTGGAATTACCATGATCCTTGTGGGATTGGGGCTTGCCGGACTGGCCATTCAGAAGTAAACAGGTTTTGATAAAGGGGATTTGTTCTTATGGGTAGAATTGCTGTATATCCTGGTTCGTTTGATCCGGTTACGAACGGTCATATAGATTTGATAAACCGAGCCCTCCATATCTTCGATGAGGTTATAGTGACGGTCGCGCTGAATCCACTCAAGGCCCATTTGTTCACTATGGAAGAGAGAGTAGAGATAATCCTGGAGGTTTTCAAGGATGAGCCCCGGGTAACAACTGACTACTTTGATTGCCTCCTGGTGGAATATTTGGACAAAACCAATGTGCATGTTGTAGTGCGAGGACTTCGGGCAGTACTTGACTTCGAATATGAATTTCAAATGGCACTGATGAACAGAAAACTCAATAAAAATATTGAGTCAGTCTTTCTCATGACGAGCTACAGGTGGTTTTATACCAGCTCTAAAATAATCAAAGAAGTGGCAAGTATGGGTGGTTCTGTGAAGGATCTAGTGCCTGATGTCGTCGACAAATGGTTAAGAAAGAAGTTTCCAAAATACAAGGAGTCAAATGCCCATCAGATATAGGTTGGAGGAATCCTACGAGAGACGCTGGATCTCTTCAACAAGTTTGCTTATGACAAAGGGTTTCACTATATAGCCATCGGCTCCCTTGTTCAATATCTCCGACATCTCGGACGGCGTATCTTCACACGCTGGGTAGTCCACCAGCATGACAACCTTAATATCGGTGTATTCTTTCTTGAGGTGGGTTAAAAACCTGTATCCAGCATTCTCCTCGTTTATCCCCGGGAGGAAATCCCTATCCCCGGGTGCAAAGTACTCCTTGGTCAGGTCAAGTTCCACCAGGGCAATATCCACCCCATCCAACATGGACAAACCATCGCCATAGCTATCGCAAATTCTAAGGGTGTAATCACATCCCTCTGCGGGCATGTTTAGAAACTCCACCAGAAGGTCACCAATCTTGTCCGCCTGTTTGTCAAGCATCAGTAATTTTATCTCTCTCTCCTCATTCATAGGTCATCTCCACGCATCGATAGTAGTCTTATGCCTCATTGGCTACGATTCTCAAAGACTATCCTCAGTAGAGCACATTTGTTTTTTAATATCAAGCCGATTCTTTTGCAATAGGTTTATATATTCTTAAACGATTTTTTCACTTGCCTTGGATGTCACGCCCATAAGAACAATTGCCGAGTACCCTGCTTTTTACTTGACATTCAGTGGTTCGGGTATTATAATTCATAATTAGAGGGTCATATGATACATATATGTGTTGTTGATGGTCAGGGCGGTGGGATAGGTAGTACAATCATCAAGAGGTTGAAGGAGGAATTTGAGGAGAATATAGAGATAATAGCCTTAGGGACCAATTCTATTGCTACCTCCGCAATGATGAAGGCCAGAGCCAATAAGGGGGCAACCGGCGAGAATGCCATAATCAGGACAGTCGCCTCGGCTGATATAATCATAGGGTCTCTCGGGATAATCATTGCAAATTCAATGATCGGTGAACTTACCCCAAAGATGGCCGAGGCTATTGGTTCCAGCCCAGCCAAGAAGTTTCTTTTACCTTTGTTACAAGAGCAGGTAGAGATTATAGGGGTTACGATTGAGCCTTTACCCCACATGGTAGAGGCTCTGGTAGCCGAAAAACTTAAGGAGGTGATGAATAATGTGCGAAGCTAACGCGTATTTGGAACGAGACGGCAACGAAGAACTGATCTTGGAGAATGTGGATATTATAGAGCCTGAGAATGGTCAAGTATTCATCAGGAACATCTTTGGAGAACAGAAGGTAGTGAACAGCAGGATAAAGAGGATATCCTTGATTGATCACAAGATCATTCTGGAAAAGATAAACTAGGACAATACACTGAAACAGAAATTTGGAAACTTATTAGTGCCCATTTACCGTAGAGACTTAGGGGCGAGGCCGAAATAATTTCCCCATTTGTACATCTCATCTTCAGGCCATCTTTGCCCGATCTTCAAACACAAAATCCTCGAAATAGGCAAAACTATTCCTGTGGTTTTGTATTTTCAGATCGAACAAATCTGGCTTAATCTGAGCGCCAACTTGAGGAAGTTATTTCGGCCACGTCCCTTATTTATGGATGGGCATTAGCTCACATTTAAGTTTCCAAATTTTTCTTGAAAAGATTTCTTTTGCCCCATCAGGATGTGGTTTTCACTCTCTGTGTTTTGCTCATCTATGAATAGTACCTGCCAATGTCTGCCTATGCCTACCCAATCGTCCCCAGTAAGAATTGAACTCAGAACTTGCCTCCGTACCAGGAAGGAGTTAATGGCGATCTACGGAAAGCTGAGCGATGCCTTTGGACCACGAGGATGGTGGCCGGGCGATACCCCTTTTGAGGTAATTGTGGGAGCCATACTCACGCAAAACACCTCATGGCAAAATGTGGAAAAGGCGATTGAGCGGCTGAAAAAGGATAGCCTGCTCACCCCGGAGAGGTTGTACGACATTGAAGAATCCATATTAGCGGAAGCAATTCGGCCTTCTGGCTATTACAATGTAAAGGCCAGAAGACTCAAAACTTTTATGGCTTTTTTATTTGAGGAATATGGAGGGGATCTTTCACTGATGTTTTCTGAAGAGTTGGGCCCCCTGAGGAAGGATCTGCTAAGCATCAATGGTATAGGCCCGGAGACAGCTGACAGTATTCTCCTCTATGCCGGATGCAAACCGATCTTTGTGGTAGACACCTATACGAAGAGGATTTTCTCACGCCATAATTTTATTTCCCCTGATACCAATTATCATGAAACGCAAGACATGTTTATGAAGAACCTGCCGAAGGAAGTGGAACTATACAATGAATACCATGCCTTGATAGTCCACCTGGGGAAAAACTTCTGTAAGAGAAAGCCAAACTGTAGGGATTGTCCTCTCTTCTCCTCAGATTTTGTCCCTGATACCCTCCCATAACTCTTCCAGCCCCATCAATCGAGAGATGGAAACGTAACTATGAGTCCAAGGGTAATCGCTTTTTTCTTCGTCATGTTTGCAGCACTTTTCTCTGGGTATTACGCGCAAAAGAGTGAGTGGATAAAGAGGGAGCAGTCCCAGAGCATTAGCAGGTTCATGGTGATTTTCAGATCGAACAAATCTGACCTAAATCTGAGCGCCAACTTGAGGAAGTTATTCCGGCCTCACCCCTAAGAAATCGTACATGTTTGAGCGAGGAACGAGAGAGTTATACCTAGCGCGGGTATATAAAGGATTGAGGTTTATCAAGGGGGATTGAATAAGAGGAAGAGAGAAAAAAAAGAACATTTTGGAAAGGAGAAATTTGGATGCTGACAAAACAAGGAAAATTGGTTTGGATGATGGTTACGGTTTTAGCTTTGGCATTAATTGCTTCACCTGCACCGGGAGAAGAAAAGCAGGCCGCTAAAAACAGGGTTGCAGTAGTTAACGGAACGGTAATCACCCAGGAGGACTTCGACCGGGACATGATACAAGTGGAGGAACGCCTTTTGAGCAGTGGAAGTCCTGTTGGTGATTCGCAACATGCAGAACTGAAGAAGAGGGTACTCGAAAACCTTATCAACAGTGAGTTGCTCTATCAGGAAAGTCAAAAGAACGGAATTAAAGTGGACGAGGCTGAAGTCAATAAGCGATTTGAAAAGATGAAACAACAATTTCGCGATGAAGGTGATTTCAAGGATACGCTGAGCAAGATTAATCTTTCTCAGTCTGCGGCGAAGTCTCACTTAAGAAAGGTCATGGTTATCCAACAATTTGTTGATGAAAGAATCGGTCAAAAGGGCACTGTTTCCGACGAGGAAATCAGAGACTACTACGATAGCAATCGGGGGTCTTTCAAACAACCTGAGCAGGTGCGGGCCAGTCACATACTGATTAAGGTCGCCCCTGATGCCGCCAAGGGGCAGAGAGCGGAAGCGCGGGAGAAAATCGAAGAGATCAAGCAGGAGTTAGAAAAGGGTAAAGATTTTGCAGCCCTGGCAGGAGAGTTCTCCCAGTGCCCCAGTAGCAAAAAGGGTGGAGACCTCGGCTATTTTACGCGGGGGCGGATGGTGCCGGCTTTTGAAAAAGAGGCTTTTACGTTAAAACCGGGGGAAATAAGTGACATTGTTGAGACCGGATTCGGATACCACCTGATTAAAATCGTTGGCAAAAAACCCGAAAACACTTTGAGCTTTGAGGACGCAAAAGAGAGGGTGAGACAATATTTGAAGCAAGTCAAGATTCGGGAAGGAGTAAGCGCTTATGTTGATAAGCTGAAAGAGAAGGCAAAGATTGAGATATTCCTTTCCGAAGGACCTAAATGATTTCCAGGTTCTGCTTCACCCAGACCTTGAGTCTGAAAAAGATTCCCAGGAGCAGCCCCTGCTATTTGCCTATACAGAATTGAGAGAAGATCCTGTCGAGGATATGCTCCGGGGTTGTGTCCCCCACTATTTCGCCTAAACATTTCAACGAAAGTTGTATGTCTAGCGCTGTAAATTCGGGGGACATCTCTTGGATGATGGTCTCTCTTGCCTGTTCCAGGTTTCTCAAGGTCTTTTCCAGGGCTATCTTGTGTCTTGTATTGGTCACGAATACCGGCGCCGGGGAGTCTAATCCATTGTGGATGATCTTTGAAAATATCACCTCTTTTAATCTCTCCATCCCCCGGGAATATAAAGCAGAGATAGGCACCGTGGTATGGCCGTGTAACTCGGTTTCAAGAGTATCAATGGTGGCCTCTGGTACGAGATCAGTCTTATTGAGGACGATTATGACCGTCTTATCGGCCAATTCCGCGACTAAGTCGAAATCCCCCTCGTCCATATCCTGACTGCTATCTATAACCAGCATCACGAGGTCGGCGGAAGCCAGTCTTTCTCTAGCTCGGTTTATTCCCTCTACCTCAATAACGTCTCTCGCGTCTCCTATCCCTGCGGTATCGATAATCTTAAAAGGGAATCCTTTAATATTGATCGCTTCTTCAATAAGGTCCCTTGTTGTTCCCGGTATGGGGGTGACGATAGCCCTCTTTTCTCTCAGCAATACATTGAGTAAACTCGACTTCCCTACATTCGGCTTGCCTACAATAATGGCTGAAATCCCTTCCCTGTAGAACTTTCCTTCTTCATAACTATCCATCAAGGCCCTAAGACTGTCTATTAATCCTTCAACCTTAGCCAGTAGTTCGTGAGGAGAAATCATCTCCAAGTCTTCATCTGGAAAATCGATGGAGGCCTCAACAAAGGTCAAGAGAGTTACCAAATCTTCTCTTGCCGTCAGTATCTCTTTGGATAAAGCCCCTTTTAGTTGTTGGGTAGCTACCTTAAGGCTGGCATCTGTCTGAGAATTTACTATATCCACTACCGCTTCAGCTTGTGACAGGTCTATCCTTCCATTGATGAAGGCCCTTTTTGTAAACTCTCCAGGCTCAGCTAGTCTGGCCCCTTCTCTCAATACAAGTTCAAGGATATTTTGCAAAACCGCGAAGCCACTGTGGCAGTTTATCTCAACAACATCCTCTTTAGTGTAGGATGTTGGTTTACGCATAAGAGAGAGCAAAACCTCATCTATGACCGAGCCGTCGTCTGTGTCTATGAGTTCTCCGTAGTGTATGTGGCGGGATTTTAGCACAGGGGATTGCGTCTTACTTCTAAAGATCTTATGTGCAATCCTAACTGATTCAGGTCCGCTGATCTTGATAATTCCAATGCCGCCTATGCCGAAAGGGGTAGCTATGGCGGCAATCGTATCTTCTTCAAGCATAGTGTCCACCCGGAAAAGAGATATTTTGCCAAGGTCAAGGAAGACGATGGTTTTAACCGCAGGGATATACATTGTAGTGGGGGCGTATTGCGAAACGCCCCTATATCTGAGTCTGACCTGTCTGCGTTCTACGCACAGGCAAGCGCAAAGACTGAGGAAAAAAGATATTTATGGGTGGGTGTTAGGGGCGAGGCCGAAATAACTTCCCCAAGTTGGCGCTCAGATTTAGGTCAGATTTGTTCGATCTGAAAATACAAAACCAAAGGAATAGTCTTACTTATTTCGAGGATTTTGTGTTTGAAGATCGGTCAAAGATGGCCTGAAGATGAGATGTACAAATGAGGAAGTTATTTCGGCCTCGCCCCTTAGTTATTAATGAGGGTTATTAATACCATGTCCCCTTTTTGTGGAGATAACAACCTTTCTGAGTGTACCATCACCTTTGCTTCTTGTCCTGAGTTGATCATCATTCTGGAGGGTCATGTGAATAATTCTGCGGTCATGAGCATTCAAGGGGGTTATGAAAACCGGTTTCCCAATCTTCTTGACTTTTTCACCCAACTTCAGGGCCAAACTCTTCAACGATTCAATCCTTCTTTCCCTGTAACCTTCCGTGTCAATGACAATCCGCTTCCTGTCCTCTGAAGACCGATTGACAATCTTGTCAACGATATGCTGCAAGGCATCCAACGTACGGCCTCTCCTGCCAATAAGCAGCCCGCTCCCGTCTCCGTTGATATTGAGTAATATCTTGTCATCAATTTGCTCGGCATCGACAGTAGCTGTTACTTTCAGTCTGACAAGAATCTCCTCGAGCGACCTCTTGGCAAATACGAGCTTATCCTCACCTTTGATCTCCTTTAGACTGGCTCTGATTTTCGCCTTTTTCATCCCCATAAAGCCAAATAAACCACTGCTTCCATTCGAAAGGACCTCTATGTTCAACTTCTCCTCAGGGAGATTAAATTCTTTGCACGTCTTCTTTATCGCCTCTTCAATTGTCTTACCCTCTACTTCCATAAAATCCATGAGGCACCTCCTAGTATTATGCCGCATACTTGTTAATGTAAAGCTGTTGACCGATGGACAAAACGTTATTGACTAACCAGTAAATTACGAGCCCTGACGGAAAATTGAGGAACATAAAGGTGAATACGATAGGCATCAGTAACATCATCTTTGCCTGGGTAGGGTCTCCCACAGTAGGGGTCATTTTCTGCTGGATGAACATGGTAGCGCCCATTACAATAGGAGTAATGTAGTAAGGGTCCTTTGCAGATAGGTCATTGATCCACAAGAGAAAAGGGGCGTGCCTCAATTCTATGGATCCCAATAACGCTTTGTATAAAGCAAAGAAGACAGGAATCTGCAAAATCATGGGGAGACATCCCCCCAGTGGGTTGACTTTGTGGGTGCGATATAATGCCATCGTCTCTTTGTTTAATGTCTCTCTGTCATTTTTGTACTTCTCCCTTATTTTGAGCATAAGGGGCTGAACTTTCTGCATATCTTTCATGGACTTATAGCTCTTGTGAGTCAGAGGAAAGAAAAGAATCTTGATGACCACGGTTAAGAGGATGATCGCTACCCCGTAGTTGTGGGTAAACTCGTTTATATACTTCAGGAAGATAAGCAGGGGTTTTGCGATAACGTCGAACCACCCGAAGTTGAGAGCCTTCTGCAAATCGGACCCGGCAGATTTTAACCTGTCAAGATCCTTTGGGCCTGAGTAGAACGTATAGCGGTACGAAGCTTTTTCCCCGTGCCTCAGATCTATAGATTTTATGATATCCACGGACACTATATCCGTAGAGGGTTTGGACATCCTCAGGTTCACGTTCTCGAATTCTGCTGGAATTATCGAAGATATGAAGTACTTATCTTCATAGCCTGCCCATTTCACCCCCCCACGGTATGTCCTCTCTTCGTCTAATTTGTCAACCTTTACCTCCTCTAACTCCCCATTTACCAGGGCTACCGGACCCGAGAAACTGAAACGGTTAGCCTTTTCTGAAGTACCCGGTCTGGCTTTCCAACTGAGTACAATTTCCTCTTTGATATCCCTGTTAGAAAGGTTCAACAGGCTTACATCCAGATCAACCAGATACTTGCCATCATAAAAAGTGAATTCCTTAACAACTTCTATCCCCTCTGGCGAAGTCCAGGAGAATGAGATAGAATCCTGTTCCCCTATACCTGTCAATGACAAGTAATCCTTGCTGGCATTAAATAAAGCATCCCTGATGCCGTGAGTTACGCTCTTGGAAAACCCCACGCCCATGGGAAATTCTTCTGATCCACCGGCCATTATCAGTTCTATATCTTGAGAATCCTCTCCAATCTTGTCTTTGTACTTTTTCAGTCTCCAGCTCTTCAGTTTAGCCCCACGAGTAGTAAAGACAGCTGTGTATAAATCTGTTGTTATTGATATCTCTTTCTCTACCCCCTGTTCCTTAACCCCAACAGGAGATTTCTTAGCGTTGACCTCAAATAGAGACTCTTCCTTCTGGGCCGGATCCGTGAATCTTTCTTTTTCTACTTCAGCAACGCTGTTTTGCGGTGTGGTTTTGTCTATGGATGTTTCTCTGCCTTTTCCTACATAATATTGGTACAAAAAAAGAACCAATAAAGATAGGACCACGGCCAATAAGGCCTTTTTCTCCATTTACATACTCCAAATAAGATGTTATTTTCTGTCTTTCTTGGTTACGGGATCATACCCTCCGGGATGAAATGGATGACATTTCATCACCCTGAGAAGGGAGAACCCTAAACCCTTATAGAGCCCATGGGTCCTCAGTGCCTGGCATACGTATGACGAACAGGTTGGAGTGAATCGGCAAGTGGGAGGTTTTAGGGGGGATAAGAATTTCTGATAACACTTGATAAGGCTTATGATAAGGTTTTTTATCATCAAATCAGAGGCTTTTACAACTGCTCGGGATCGACGCAATCTATGGATACTCAATGTGTTTTCAGAAATTTCTTAAGCTCATCATAGACCATAGGATAGTTTAAGTAAACAGCCCCTTTTTTTGCTATGAAAACGATATCATGACAACATGATATTTCGGACTTGTTAAGTCTGAAAAATTCCCTGATTAAACGTTTTACCCTATTTCTTTTTACCGCGTTACCGACTTTCTTGCTTACCGTAACACCTAAGCGGTTTCTACCTGCTTTGTTTGGATTGTAGATCAGAGTAAAGTTCTCAGTGCGAAAATATTTCCCCTCTTTCATTACCTCCAGAAATTGACGCCTCTTTCGAATCCTTTCGTCCCTGTGGAAAGAATATTTTGAAATTTTGCGGGAGATAAGTATGCCTTCCTTGAGTTATGTAAAGACACGCCCCTGGTCAGGCCGACAGCTTTGTCCTACCCTTTGTCCTTCTGCGTTTTATTATCGCTCTTCCCGATTTGGTGCTCATCCTGCCTAAAAACCCGTGGGTTCTTTTCCTTTTTATATTGCTGGGCTGAAATGTCCTCTTCATCTATCTCTTCCTCAGACCTCTTGATTCCAATCTAAACGGTAAAAAAAGTAAACCGTTTGTATACTATATATATTCAGGTCCTAATGAATCTAAAACTAGAATACAGCTTAATTGAGGTTCTTCTTTTTGTCAAGTTTTTTATCTGTTGAGCGCTAATTTCGATGATTGAATCTCCTTCATAATTCGATAGATACAATCATCTTCATGTTGGCTGCACCTACACTTGTCTCGATCTGAATAAATTTCCACCTGTGCAGTTACTCAACCCTAGGGACGGGGACGAAATAACTTCCTCAAGTTGGCGCTCAGATTTAGGTCAGATTTGTTCGATCTGAAAACGCAAAACCGCAGGAATAGTCGAACTATTTTGTGGATTTTGTGTTTGAAGATCGGGCAAAGATGGCCTGAAGATGAGATGCACAAATGGGGAAGTTATTTCGTCCCCGTCCCCTAGTGTCTTGAAGTGTCTCTGATGATTAAGTTAACAGGATTGCGTTAAGCGCCGGCAAGCGGCACACCTGCCCAACTGCACAGCTTGAAATATTTCAGTCAGCCCCCTTGTCCTTCAAAGTCAGAAATATGTCTAGAGCTTGTTTCGGTGTTGCGTTCTCGTGTATAATAGCCCTTAATGCTTGAATCATGGCAACGGGATGCTTGATCTGCCAGACATTTCTTCCGAGGTTAATACCGATAGCGCCTTTTTGGATGCCATCATAAACAAATTCCAAGACCTCCAGCTCGGTTTCACACTTCGGTCCACCGGCCATAACGACCGGCACGGGACATCCGTTGACTACTTTATCAAAACCATCACCGCACCAATAGGTCTTGACTACCCGAGCCCCTAATTCAGCAGCGATGCGGCAACTCAACGCAAGATAGCGCGCATCACGCTTATCTAGCTCTCTGCCGACCGCTGTAACGGCCATTACAGGGATACCGTATTCCTCTGCCTGGTTGACTAACTCTGCCAGATTAGATAGCGTTTGATGTTCGTACTCGCTGCCCACAAAGATAGAAACACCCATTGCAGCTACATTAAGGCGTAAAGCCTCCTTTATGGAAGTAGTTAGGGTCTCATTGGCCAAATCTTTTCCTAAGACACTGGTGCCCCCAGAAACCCGAAGTATAATCGGTTTACCCCCTGAAGGGTCTACAACAGAGCGCAACACACCTCTAGTGACAAAGAGGGCGTCGCAATAAGGAAGCAATGGTTTAATTGTATCACCAGGCCTCTCCAACTTAGTGGTTGGACCCTGGAAATATCCATGGTCAATGGGTAAAAAGAAGCAATGACCATCGGGCTGGATCAACTGTGACATTCGATTTTTCATTCCCCAATCCATAGCAAAATCCTCCTCTATTAATTCGTTCCTGAACGAAAACTACTATTTTCCCAAATATTCCATCGACTATTATTCAGAGATAAAAAAACTCTCGGAAACATGGGCACTACCGCTGCGGTTCAATAATGACTTTCATGGAGTCCTGCGCTTGCGCAACAAGTTGGAACCCTAATGAACTCTCCGCCAAACCAAGTCGATGGGTTATCATATTCTTTACACGAACTCTACGTGTGCGGATCAATTCAATGGCTGTCACATGATCCGCAGGACTGCCGGCATATGATGTCGTAAGGGTGATATCGTTTCGGAAAAAAAATTTATCTATAGAAATAGGGATAGTTGTCCCCGGATCTGTGGGAGCAAAAAATAAAACCGTGCCACCGCGGTCCACCGAATCTAGGGCTTGATGCACGGCCGGCGCAGCCCCAGTGCATACGATTACTCGATCTGCCAATCGGCCATCATTAGCCTCTCGTACCCGGTCAGGTACATCATCGTCAGCATGGATGACAACCTCTGCACCAAACCGTTGAGCCATGTCGAGTCGATATTGAGCAACATCGGTTGCTATAAGTCGTCCTGCTGCCTGCGCCCTGGCGAGTTCCAGATGAAGCATCCCCGATATCCCGGATCCTATGATAAGCACACATTGACCCGGCTGAATTCTCGCTATCCTCTGTCCCCTCAAGACGCAGGCCAATGGTTCGGTAAATGTTCCTTCCTCAAATGATATTTCGTCAGGCAGGGGGAATACGCCCCGGTCTGAGTTGATCCGAGGAACCCGAAGGTACTCGGCAAAACCTCCTGGATCAAAATTTGTTTTGCGGAGGGTGTCGCACATTGTATGGTGACCGTTCAGACAGTAGTGACAAGTATTGCACGGCACATGATGAGCTACCGAAACCCGATCTCCAAGACGGTAGCGTGTAACCCCATCCCCCACATCTACGACTTCGCCCCCAACCTCGTGTCCCAAGACGAGGGGTGCCTTGTGAATTCGGTACCACTCCATTACATCGCTACCACAGATACCGCTGGCTTCGACCCGGATAAGTAATTCCCCGGGACCAATCTTTGGAACGGGCATCTCTTCCACCCTAATATCCCGATTGTTATAGTACATGGCGACTCGCATATCCTGTACCCCCTGTACACTGCACCAACTTCAGAAATTTTGAAACTCAATTATGAGCTACAAATTGTCGGTGGGCCTATTCGGTTACTTGTTATACGTAAAGGTGCGTCATACGTTTGCCCGGTTTCTCACAATCTCTTGACTTCATTGATCTTGGTAAAAATTGCTCATTTCTGGATTGGAAACCAACTCGTGCCCATTTTCTCAAGAAGTCTATTTATGGATGAGCACTAATTGATATAATTGACTAAAAAATGGGATTTCATATACGTTCTAGTTAGGGACAAATCGCTGGTGAAACTGAAAGCCAGTGTATCAGAGGTCAGAGGATTTTTCAAGAGAGATATTAGGGTGAATTTCTAAGTAGCAGAAATTCGGAAACTCGAGTTTGAATTACTTAGGATCGAGGCCGAAATAACTTCCCCATTTGTACATCTCATCTTCAGGCCATCTTTGCCCGATCTTCAAACACAAAATCCTCGAAATAGGTAAGACTATTCGGTATCCTTCATAAAAGCTATAAAATAGTTTACACTTTCTAATAAAAAAACGGTCTCGGCACCGTTGAAGCAGCCATAATTTCAAAAGTGTAAACTGATGTATGAAGGATGCCAATAGGCAAAACTATTCCTGTGGTTTTTAATTTTCAGATCGAACAAATCTGACCTAAATCTGAGCGCCAACTTGAGGAAGTTATTTCGGCCTCGCCCCT
>DAOWME010000204.1 GCA_030643245.1 Deltaproteobacteria bacterium | reverse complement strand
GGACGAAATAACTTCCTCAAGTTGGCGCTCAGATTTAGGTTAGATTTGTCCGATCTGAAAACGCAAAACCGCAGGAATAGTCGAACTATTTTGAGGATTTTGTGTTTGAAGATCGGGCAAAGATGGCCTGAAGATGAGATGCACAAATGGGGAAGTTATTTCGTCCCCGTCCCTAAACAGGGGAAAGGAGTAAGATATTGAACTGGCTGGATGTAGCCATTATCGGTGTTATGGGTATTAGCATCTTCTTTGGGGTGAGGAGGGGGTTGATCAAGGAGATCTTCACCCTCCTTGCCCTGATTCTGGGGGTGGCGATCGCCAGCAGGTCATACGCCACGGGGGCCCGCCTATTGAGTGGAATGATTCAAAGTGCGAATGCCGCCAACATAGTGAGCTTCATCGTGATATTCTTGCTCGTGGGAGCGCTTTTGACGATTACCGGTCTACTCCTTAAGAAGCTGATTAACCAGGTTGCGCTGGGCTGGGTTGACCGGGTTGGAGGCTTGGTATTCGGTTTAATGAGGGGTGGTATCATCGTGGGCGTAGTTCTGGTTTTCATGTACAAGTATCCTGTCCTTGGGAGTGATAAATGGATAAAGGATGCGGTCCTTGCCCCCTTTTTTCTCTATTTTATTGAATCCCTGTGGCGACTGATCCCTCCGGACCTTTCGGGGGCTGTGGGTGTGTAATGGGGAAGGATGGTAACCCCTCAAAAAGCAGAGGTGTGAGCCTCACAGTGGGGCGCTTTCGTTCACAAAAGTGCCCCACTGCGGCGAAGAAACCGGTTTTCAAAGGTTGATATTGGAATACTTCCTCCACGGTTGTGACTGGTACGCTGTTTTCCACTTATTCTCCAATACGTCAAGCGACCTGTTTATAATTTTTCTCGTATCCTTGGGATCTATCACGTCATCAACGAAACCTCTTGCCGCTGCCATATATGGATTTGAATAGACTTCATTGTATTCTTCTATCCTCTTTACCCTCAGCTCTTCTGGATTTTCCGCCTTCCTTATCTCTTTGGCAAAGATGACGCTGGCCACGGTCTTGCCATCCAAAGCAGTGACAAGGGCTGTGGGCCATGCATAAACAAAGTCAGCGCCAATGGACTTGTCGAGCATCCCGTAATGGGCGCCGGCGTACGACTTTCTCACGATAACGGAAATCAGGGGCACAGTGGCATTTGCCCAGGCAAAGAGTAGCTTGGCGCCATGCCTCAGAATTCCCGCCCAGTCCTGTTGAGAACCTATCATGAAAGCAGGGCAATCTACAAAAGTAACTAATGGTATGTTGAAGAGATCACAGAACCTTATGAACCTTGCCGCCTTGTCTGCCGCGTTGATGTCTATGCACCCTGCCGTCCAGCTGGGCTGGTTGGCCACAATCCCCACAGGTCGACCACTAAAACGAGCAAAGCCTGTGATCATGTTCCTGGCATAGAGTCCCAGCGTCTCATAGAAGTGACCATCATCCACCACTCCCCTAATCACCTTGTACATATCGAAGATCTGAAATGGTTCGTCCGGGAGGATACCGATTAGATCATCGTTTTCCCTCTCCGGGTCATCCTTTGTTTCGATCCGGGGTGGTTTCTCCCTGTTATTGGAAGGGAAAAAAGACAAGAGTTCTTTACATTTGTCCAAACAGTCCTTTTCATCTTCAGCAACTATATGTGTCTGACCTGATTTGACGGCATGGGCTTCATACCCGCAGAGCTTCTCAAGACTGATCTCCTCACCGGTTTGCGTCTTGACAAAGGCGGGCCCGGCAATACCCATAAAACCGGTTTTTTTGATCTGAATAATGAAGTCCTGCATCACTGGGTGATAGGCCTGTCCACCCAGGCAAGGGCCTTGGAGCAAAGATATCTGGGGGATTATCCCTGAGGCCTGATCTTGTGCCTTGAATAGCCAGCCGTAAGCTTCCAAAGCGTCCATCCCTTCCTGCATTCGAAGCCCCCCGGAGTCGTTCATGCTTATGAACGGCCATCCCTTTTCTTTGGCGAAATCGATGGCGTAAGCAAATTTCCTGCCATGGGCCTCCCCAAAACTCCCTGACATGCAAGTATAGTCTTCTGCAGCGGTGACCACATACCTGCCATTCACCTTCCCAAAACCGGTTACAATCCCATCGGCAGGGATATCTTTTTTGTCCATGCCAAAGGCAGTGGTTCTATGTTTGACCCACATCCCTATTTCAGTGAAGGTACCCGGATCGAAAAAATAATCCACCCTTTCTCTGGCTGTCATCTGTCCCTTCTTGTGACGAGTCTCTATGACCTTCTGACCTCCCATCTGCAAAATATAATCCCTTTCTGTCTTCCAGTCTTCCATCCGTTTCAAGTTCTTATTGCCAGGCGCATTACTCATGAGATCTAAGCCTCCTTCATTTAGAAATATAACAGGTTTCCATCCAGAACTTCCACAATGTGACTATTTACTCCCTCCCTTTGGGAAAAGGGGGAGTAGGGGGGGTATCTGATAATGAGTACCCCCGGGACACCCTTTACGAAAGGGGGGAGTGAACAGTTACCCCACAACATTGGAATGAGAGCATAATTAAAATGGTTTTACCTGTCAAGCAACAATTCAAATTATAGGATTTCCGGTTTCCTTCTAATTAGTGCCCATCCATAAATGGACTTCTTGAGAAAAGGGCACGAGTTGGTTTCCAATTACAGAAATGAGCAATTTTTTCTCTGAGCAAGGCCGCACGACGGTTTGCGACGAGGCGTACATGATCGTACGTCGCAGGCGGAAACCTGAGGAGAACGCAGCTCAGGGGAAAAAGGGCCATTTCTGGATGGAAACTAAGTAATAATCTACCCTGAATCATGCGGTTTTCAAGGTTCAGATTTCTTGATATAGATATCCCTCTTTGGATAAGGAATCTCTATCCCTTCTTCCTGGAAAACCTCTTTCACACGGTCTGTCACGTGGGATATGGTGTCCATCCTTTTCCTGGGCCTGCTGATCCATACCCTCGCTTCGAGATTAACAGCCGAATCCCCAAAGCTCTTGACCACCACCTTAGGCGCCGGATCGCGCATAACCCAACCCAATTCAAGGCTGACCCCCTTGATAATCTCCTTTACTTTCTTCACGTCAGCGTCGTAAGCGATGCCGATGCCGATCCGAACCCTTATTTCCTTAGTCATCGTCGTATAGTTGATAATATCGCGCTTCATGATCTCGTTGTTGGGGATGATGATGACTATGTTATCCGTGGTCTGAATCTTGGTGGCCCTGAGACCGATATCAACAACATCACCCCAGGTGGCGGAGTTAACCGGGGCCGTCCAGACTTCAATCCTGTCCCCAATCTCGAACGGCCGGTCTATGATCAGAAGGATCCCGGCGATAAGGTTTGAAAGGGTATCCTTGGCTGCGAACCCGATGGCAATACCTGCAATACCGGCGCCTGCAACGAACGGCATGATGTTCAACCCAATCATATCAAGGGCCAGGAGGGTCCCGGTAGTGAAGATAATGATACCTGAAAACTTCTTAAAGAGGTCGAGGATCATGTCATCGAAACGTGTATCTGTCCTGGCCGCAAACTTTTTCTGAAGGAAGGGTATCAAATTTGAGGCGAGACCATTGGCAAGTACACAAAAGACCATGATCATGAATACATAGACGATTTTATCCACAATGGGTGCATCGAAAAGCCTTATACATGCGACACCCATTAGGATCAGGATAGTGTGGTGACCGACTCGCCTTATGAGGGTAAAGATATGGTCGTTCTTTTCAAAAAGCCCGTTGTCCCGGTATTTCTTCTCGAATCTTTTAATGACCGTATTAAAAATCCACCAGACAATAGCGGTGCAAACCAAGATAGCGATGATAAAGGCGCCGGTATTCCAGTATGCTTCTTGGTTTGAGATAAATTGCTCTTTCAGTGTGTTGAGGAAGCCTTTCATATTTATACCAAACATATACCTAGTGTCCATCCATAAATGGACTTCTTGAGAAAAGGGCACGAGTTGGTTTCCAATTCAGAAATGAGCATTTTTTCTCTGAGCAAGGCCGCACGACGGTTTGCGCCGAGTCGTACATGATCGTAAGTCGCAGGCGGAAACCTGAGGAGAACGCAGCTCAGGGAAAAAAGGGCCATTTCTGGATGGAAACTACCTAGCACGGCCATAATTTTGATACATCCAGTGTATACACCAATAAATTACACTATTTGGAGTCACTTATGGATGTATCAAAGTACAATTTGGATGATTATGAAATCGCAAGATTACAGGAATACAGAGACAATCAACCTGACGTACGTCTGAAAGTAAGGTTTATCGCTCTGTTAATGCTGGCTAAGGGTTTTGAACTTGAGAATGTTGCTTCTGTAGTCGGCAAACCGATTTAAAACATTTAAAACTGGCATTATCAATTGTAGAAAAGGGGATTGATAGCCTTAATTCCTTTCAATACAAGCCTAAGGGGCGAGGCCGAAATAACTTCCTCAAGTTGGCGCTCAGATTTAGGTCAGATTTGTTCGATCTGAAAATACAAAATCACAGGAATACTCTTACCTATTTCGAGGATTTTGTGTTTGAAGATCGGGTAAAGATGGCCTGAAGATGAGATGTACAAATGGGGTGGTTATTTCGGCCTCGCCCCTTACTTGTTGCTCTATTTTTGTCTATGCGTGAGGACTATTGGAGACCTACGCATCTTGATCATGGACATGGTTGCAGGTATCAAGGTCCTAAAGATCGGCTGTTAGGCACAATATTTGGCAAGGTCCGTTATTGGCGTACTTATGTCTATCGAATCGGTGGTGGTAATTACCCATTGGATATCGAATTGTGTTTGCCACTTGACGGCTTCAGCATGCTGCTTAGAAGCCATGCGGCCAGACTTGCCACGAAGATAAAAATTAAATTAATCGAATATCTTTTTTAGTTTCTTCCGGATGTCCCCAAATTACTTCATTATTACTTCAAGACAGTGACTGAAAGACTTCATGAGCTGTAAGCCATTGATTTTATTGGTACCCCCGGCGTGACTCGAACACGCGGCACAGGGATTAGGAATCCCTTGCTCTATCCACCTGAGCTACGGGGGCAGGCTGATCTTCACATTACTCCCTGACTCTGTAACATGACCTGTAGAAGGCTTTTTGAATAACACCTTCCTGGTGGTTTGTCAATTGTTTTATGCTCCATTTGTCCTGAGCAGCCATTGCAATATCAAGGCGCCGGCACATAGCGGAGATAATGCCATTGTACCTTAGGGACGGGGACGAAATAACTTCCTCAAGTTGGCGCTCAGATTTAGGTTAGATTTGTCCGATCTGAAAACGCAAAACCGCAGGAATAGTCGAACTATTTTGAGGATTTTGTGTTTGAAGATCGGGCAAAGATGGCCTGAAG
>DAOWME010000080.1 GCA_030643245.1 Deltaproteobacteria bacterium | reverse complement strand
TTCTTAACGCGCACTAGAATGGTCAAACAGCTGCACGGATTAAAATTTGACCACCGTTGAAACTGTGCCGAGACCGTTTTTTTTTATTAGAAAGTGTAAACCACTTTATAGCTCTTATGAAGGATACCGGAAATTTCTGAAGATATAATCTATGGGAACCAAATCGAATAGCATCTGAGGAGGCCGATGTTGAAGACCAATCTATATTTTGACAAAATCGACTTCTGCAAATACCTGCCTCAAACCAACTGCGGGGAATGCGGATTTTCCAAATGTAACACGTTACTGGAACAACTAAAAACCAACGAAGCTAAACCCGAATCTTGCCCGTACCTCTCTGAGAATATGGCCTATGCGTTCCATACGGCTGTGAATGCTGAGCGGATTATTCCGGAAATGGAACTCATGCAGCTTCCAGTTCCTGCAGAACCTGGCCTTGTTGAGTTCAACATGCCGGACAGAAACTCGATTTTGCTCATCTCGGGTAATTCGGAACTCACCCAGTTGGCTCTATCCGCGGTTATCAGCACAACAGCCAAGCCCTTCTATGCACTCTTTGTCGATACTAGAGGAAACACAATTGATATGGCAATGATCTATGGGACATTTACTGAGGACCGCATCAGGGACATGATTGAGGAAAGTGGGATGAGAAAAAAAATCGATCACAGAGAGATGGTCATTCCAGGATTGGCCAGACCCCTGGAGAATGAGATAATGAGGCTTACAGGGTGGCATGTGAATGTGGGACCTGTCTGTTGTGGGGAGCTTCCTCTCCACTTTGGGGACGAATGGATCATACCATAAGGGACGAGGCCGAAATGACTTCCTCAAGTTGGCGCTCAGCTTTCGGCCTCGTCCCTGAGGGTAACCTTAGGGGTTCATGCTCTTCTTGCGGTAAAAGTCCCGAGAGGTTGCAAGGGCCTTCACTGCTTCGTCTATCTCGGAAAAAACGGGAAAAGAGACGCTCTCTCTCAGCCTATCTACCCTCTCCTTCCATCCCTGAAGAACAAAGGCAATGGGTTTATTGTAACGTCTTATCAATTCCGACAAAAAAATCGTTGTGTTTACCATTAGCTCATGCTGCTGAACCAAATTGTAGGCAAAAACGAACAACATACCATCGAACTGGTCCTGTTTTATAGCATTTTCCAATATATACCAGTATGACTCAAAATTCCACAAGTCGCCAAGGTCAAGAGGGTTAGCGGTTTTTACTACCTTTGCCCTGAAGAACTCTTCAACTCTCTTTAGGTATTCATCATTATACGGGGGCATCTCAAAGCCATACTTGACGCAGAAATCGGTGGCTATCACGCCGTGACCCCCGGAACGGGAGACAACCGCGAGCCTGTTTCCCTTGAGCTTTGGTAATATGAATGCCTTTGCATAGCTTACAGCCTCATTGATGGTTTCCGCCCTGACGATCGGACCCTGCCGGCATATGGCGTCAATGAGTCTATCGTCATTGGCTATGGCAGCGGTATGAGAATCGGCGACTTCCGCCGTAGCCACAAACCGGCTCACCTTATGGAGTATGATGGGTTTCGTAGATGACTGTGCCAGTTCCAGGAGCCTTTGTCCCATCTTCAACCCCTCTGAATGGACACAAATGACCTGGGTCCATGGATCTTCCAAGAGGTACTCTATAAAATCAGTCTCTTCCAGATCGAGCTTATTGCCCATACTCACCCATTTGTTAACCCCTATGTTTTCCGCAAAGAGATGCATGAGGTAACTGTTGGCCACACCCCCGCTTTGGGAGAGGATCGATACTGGACCTATCTTAAGGGGAGGTATGGCCGAGAAGGGCAGACAGAGCCCGATCTCACTGTTGATCACCCCGATACAGTTAGGTCCTATCAACCTGACACCATATCTTCTGGCCTGCGCCAGTAACTCTGTCTCAATATCAGCGTTTTCACTGTTGAATTCCCTGAATCCGCCTGTAGCTATATAGATAACCTTTGCCCCTTTCTTACCGCATTGACCAACGAGATCCGGCACGGTTCTGGCGGGTGTAATCATGGCGGCAAAGTCTATATTCTCAGGTATATCCAGCACTGACGGATATATCTTCAATCCGAATATACTGCCCCCTTTTGGACCCACTGGGAAGACCTCACCTTGAAAATGATGGTCCAGAAGGTTCTGGACTATGTTTTTGCCCATATTGTCCCTCGATTCGGAGGCGCCGATTACCGCCACGTTTCGAGGATAGAAAACAGTTCCGATCACGTGATTTATCATTCTGACTTCCTCATTTCTTTCTTAAAACATACCTTTGAGTGCCTTCTCGTATTCCTCATATGCATGCCGCCCAAAGAGGACAAAGCGAACCATTTTAATGTCGGTCTTCTCTTTGAGATAGTCTGTCACAGTCTTTAATGCGATACTGGCAGCCTCTGCCAAAGGATACCCATAGGCCCCGGTACTGATAGAAGGAAAAGCTATACTCTTCAATCCTTTTGATGAGGCAAGTTTGAGACTTTCCTTGTACGCGCTCGCCAGAAGCCCGGCTTCATCCTTCATTCCTCCCCTGTATATGGGGCCTACAGTATGGATCACGTGTTTGGCATTGAGTTTCCCCCCGGTAGTGATTACTGCTTTTCCAGTGGGACACCCGCCGATCTTTCTGCACTCCTCCATAATGGCCGGGCCGCCGGCCCGGTGAATCGCACCGTCTACACCCCCACCGCCCGCCAACCTTGAATTGGCCGCATTGACAATAGCATCGGTTTTCTCTTTGGTTATGTCTCCTTCCACGAGGAAGACGATAGACTCGTTTACCTTGATATCCATGATATCCCCCCACTTCTCTTAATCGAAATCAGCGAAAATCTCTCCAATATTGAGACCCCCGATATCAAACCGGGGCTTTTGATATTGTTTCCTTATGGATGCCTTGGCATAATCCAGATCAGGGCTCTTGCTTCCATTTTTAATGGCGGAATATGCTTCTATAAATGCGGACAAATCGTCCGCTACCTTTACCAGCTCTCCATCCCTTGGATTGAATTCATTTCCATCATACCTGTCGCTAATGTCGTTGCTCTTTACCTTTTTTGTTTTGTTGTCAATCCTCACCGTACTCGTGAATTCATCCTCAGTAAACATCTTGATTTCATCGTGCCATTCCAATGGGATCATACGGTACACCTCTCTCATCTGTTCCATTTCATACTGCTTTATTAGACGGCTCAAGCCCTTTACCGAATTCTTGACCGGAGAGATTATGTCCCGGGTAAGGACCTCAGGCAGATCGTGGAATAATCCAGTAAAGTAGTTATTTATACACCTTCTCTTGCAGCCTTTTATCTCAAGGGTAAAGAGGTACGACAGTATGGCAACCATCAACATATGCCCCAGGACATATGTTGATGGGATTCTGTGTATATGGCCCCATCTTACCTGAAACCTCAGTTGGCCGCACAGGTCTACGAAGCCCCTAAGCCTATGATACATTACCAGTTGCGCCATGCCCTCCAGATCATAGTTCTTTTCCTGTTCTAGCTGAAGGCTCTTCTTTATCTCCTCTATCTCATAGCTTTCGGGGTTTGCACGTTCTATGATGTTGAACTCCCACTTGGTGGCGTAAAAATGTGCTGCGTCTAAGATCCTTCTATTAATGTTGCCTGCCGCCTCGGAAAAGAAGTGGTTTGTGAACCTTTCGCAGAATTCCTCACCGAGAGGTGATATGATTGACTCCAATTCTTTGAAAACCCATTGATTCAGTTCTCTGTACTTAGCCTTATCCTCTTTAATTCTATGAAAGATCTGGGGTTTTATGTCTGTGACAACAAGGCGCTGCAAGAATTCGAAGAGGCCGCCTTCAATGACCTCTATCCAATCGAATTCATCCTTATCCTCTTCATATTTGCCGAGAGTGTAAGCGATTATCATTTTGTGGGCTTGTTTATCGAGTTCTGTCAGTTCCACTGGCCTGATTTTGTCGTTCCATCTCTGCATACTGGCGGCATCGAGGACCCTCAAAAGTAATGCTTTCCTGATCATTGTCCCCCCCGGTAACTAAACCATCCGTTTACGCCCACTCACTTCACAAAAACAGTTTTGACATTTACAAACTCCTTGATCCCGTAGTGAGATAACTCGCGACCATACCCGCTTTCCTTCACACCTCCGAAGGGCAGACGGGGATCAGACTTGACAAAGGTGTTAACGAAACAGCAGCCCGCATCAAGCTCGTCTGCCGCAACCCTTTCCCCCTTTGCCACGTCTTTGGTGAAGATGGCCGCACCAAGACCAAATACGGAATCATTTGCCACCCTGATCGCTTCTTTCTCATCCTTCACTGAGATGATTGATGCCACCGGTCCGAATAACTCCTCTTCGTATGCAGGCATACCTCTCTTGACATCTGTGAGGATAGTGGGAGGATAAAAGGCGCCTCTGTGCGCTGGAACCTTGCCGCCAAGAAGACATTTTGCACCTTTTTCAACACTCATGATTACTTGTCGGTGAACCTGATCCCTCAGGTCGTGCCTGGCCAAAGGACCCAGTGCAGTGTCATCCTCCATTGGATCGCCGACCTTTAAAGCACGCATCTGCTGTACCAGAAGCTCCTCAAACCGCTGTCTAAGGGGCTCGACTATGATAAACCGCTTTGCTGAGATGCAACTCTGTCCGGAGTTGTTAAGCCTGCTCGCGACACATGCCGTCACCGCAACCTCAGGGTCGGCATCCTCCAAGATCACATAGGGGTCACTGCCCCCCAGTTCGAGGACTGTTTTTTTGATCATTTCACCCGCCTTCCTGGAAACAGCCTTGCCCGCAGGCACACTGCCGGTAAGGGTGACTGCCTTGACCCTTGAATCCTCTATGATTGTTTCGACTTTATTGTTCCTGACGAGTAACGTTCTAAGGACATTCCGAGGAAACCTTGCTTTGCGGAAGACATCCTCAATGGCCAAAGCACAACCCGGGACGTTTGAAGCGTGCTTTACGACACTCGTATTACCGGCCATAAGAGCTGGCGCGCTGAAACGAAAAACCTGCCAAAAAGGGAAATTCCAGGGCATTACCGCGAGTATGACGCCCAATGGTTTGCAAGTGACAAAGCTCCTGGTTGCGTCCGTCTCTATGATTTCCTCCGCCAGGAACTTCTCAGCGTTTCCTGCATAATAGTCGCAGACCCGGGCACATTTTTCTATTTCCGCCCTGCCGTCCTTTATGGGTTTGCCCATCTCTTGGGCCATCAACATCGCATATTCATGCGAATGATCCTGCAAGACTTGGGCCGCTTTCCTCATCACCTCTGACCGCTTCGCAAAGCTCGTTTTTCGCCACCCTGAAAAGGCTTCATGTGATTCAGTGATCACCACCGCTACCTCTTCTGCCGTCATCTCTTCGTACTTCCTGATCACTTCTCCAGTTGCCGGATTCACTGCTTTAATCATCATGATTTCTCATACTGGCGCGGTCACACAAAATCCTGTGGATTATCTGTACTCATTTATATTGCCGCCTCCGTATGCTCACCAAAGACTTCTCTCAGAACCCCACACATTTCACCGATTGTTGCATAGACTTTGACTGCTTCTAAAATAGAGGGTATAAGGTTTACATCCTTGTCCTGGGCCGCATCTCTGAGTGTTTTTAAGGTTGATTGTACCTTTTGATTATCTCTTTCCTTCTTTGTCTCTCGAAGATTGGCTATCTGCTTTTCCTCGGCTGTTTCTCTTTCCTCAGGGCTGTAAGGATGTTCAACCAATCTAGAAGGGAGCACTTCCATTTCATGCTCACCAGTAAAACAGTTTGATCCTACCCTCAACTGTTCACAGTTTTCAAATCGTTTTTGCCTTTTATAGGCGCTTTTTGCAACTTCTTGCTGCATGAAACCCTTCTCAATCGCTACAACAGCTCCTCCCATATCTTCGATCTTGTTAAAGATTTCCCAGGCTTCCTCCTCAATCTGGTCAGTCAAGGTCTCTATATAATAAGAACCTGCAAGAGGATCGATTACATTACACAATCCGGCTTCAAACTGGATTATTCGGGCCGCGTCCCTGTGCAACTGCCATGCCTCCATACTGTGCCCTAAACCAAGAGGTTCATCGTAAGGCATATTCAAGCCGGCGCTGGGTGTTCCCCCGGAAAGAGCGGACATTATACCTCCAATGACCCCTCTGGTCAGGTTATTTAAAGGACGTTGAAGCGTATATTCTTCGGTGGAGGTCATAGCCCACATATTGGTTCGCATTATCCAGCTCCTCGGGTCTTTGGAACCGACCTTCTCCTTCATAAGATATGCAAACATTCGCCTTGCCGCTCTTTGTGCTGCTATTTCAGGGAAAAATTCCATTCCGCAACTAAAACCAAGGAACGTAAAACGTGGCATGAATGAATCTACATCCAGTCCCGCTTCAATTCCCTCTTTGATATACGCAGTAGCATCAGATAAGAGAAAAGCAAGGGCCTGTGCCCTCGTGGCTCCCGCCTGTCTTACATGACCTGTGGTACAGCTGACAAAATTCATTTGGGGCATATTTTCCGTACAGTAAACAATCGTATCTCTCACCATACGCATGGAAGCTCTTGGTGGGAAAATATAAGTGCCGCGGCCTGTAAACTCCTTTAGAATATCATTCTGAGGGGTGCCACGGAGTTTTGACTGGGGGATCCCTCTTTTTTCCGCCAGAGCTATATACATGGCGAGGATCATATTTGCCGGGCCATTTATGGTCCAGTTAGAGGCGATCTTATCCAGGTCCATCCTTCCTCTAAACGCTTCATAAATAACTTCAAAATCTCTCAAGGTGTCTACAGCGACTCCTGTTTTTCCAACTTCGCCCATGGCTTGAGGATCATCAGAATCGAGACCACATTGGGTGGGAAGATCAAAGGCAAGGTTAGGACCACTGCTCTGGCCCATAGAGACCATGTTTTTGTAAAAATCTCTTGTGTTTTCCGAGGAACCATATCCGGAATAAAAACCTGCCCTTCTCAGACCAGGCGCGATATCCTGGAACCCGGAACCCATGGATGCAGTGCTCCCAGGTACAGGGGAAGGGTATATTCCCGCGGTAAAAGGATATTCTCCAGGAAAACCGACCTTTTCCATAAAATCAAAATTATTCATCTCTGCCGGGGTATAAAATTCGGCAATCTTTTCTTCTACTCTAAAACGTTTCAACGTCTCTTTTAAGGTTCCTTCTTCCCATTCTTTTTTCTTTTCTTCAACTTCCTGCAGTATGCCTTCTTTAAACATATCATTTGTTTTTAAATCCATTTTAAATCCCCTCCTATACAAATGGAAAAGTATATTCTTGTCCATCTCCCCGGTCCAATCTTTCAGATTGATGAACCATCCTATGGCGGAAACGGGATAATCAGGTGAACCAGCAAAAAGAGTCCCCATAGTCGAATCGATTGTTATCATTAGATAATCATTATATGTTTATGGGGAGGTTTTTGTCAAGGGGAGAGCTGAAGGAAGCCTCGGAAAAAAATGAATTGACAAGATACGGTAGGAATAGTATTCCTGAATTGGGTTCCTTAACATCCATCTTCTCATAAGCTCATTTATGGATGGGCACTACTTAGGAGGTAACGATCGGAATGAACAAACCATTAGAAGGTATCAGAGTCGTGGAATGGGGTATTTTTCATGCCGGCCCAGGCGGCCCGGCGATCCTTAGCGACTTGGGAGCCGACGTAATAAAGATTGAGCAACCAGGTATAGGGGACCCTATCCGGGGTCTTTCGGAATACAAAGACATTGATTTCAAACTGGGGGAAGACAGAAATATCTTCTTCGAAGCTGCCAACCGGGGGAAAAAAAGTATAACAATCAATCTGGCTCATGAGGAGGGGAGGCAGATCGCATACGACATCGTCGAAAGGTCCGATGTCTTCTTCACCAATATTCGCCGCAGCACTGTGAAATCCATGAAGATGGATTACCCGACCTTATCACAGATAAACCCCAACATGATATATGCTTCTGTTACCAGCTACGGTAGTCAAGGCCCTGACGCAGACCGGGGCGGCTTCGATTACCAGGGGCAGGGCAGGGCAGGCTTGATGTATAGCATCGGCGAGCCAGGTGTGACGCCGCTTATAGCCCAGTTCGGCATCGCTGATCAGGCAACGGCCATCATGGCCAGCTACCAGGTGGTGATCGCCCTCTTGATGAGGGAGAGGTTCGGTGTAGGTCAGGAGGTAGACCTTTCCCTATTGGGTACAACATCTTACCTCATGTACTTGAACAACCTCACAGCCCTCCTCACAGGCAAGGAGGTGCCCAGGCATGAGCAGGCAACTGCAGACCCTTTGCGAAACTATTACAAATGCAGAGACGGCAAGTGGGTCGTAATTACCGCTGTACCTAATTCAGATAGCTGGGATAAGATCTGCAGGATCCTGGATCATCCTGAGCTGGCAGTAAACCCTCGCTTCGAGAGCCGTGAGGATAGACTGCGCGACTCCGAAGAACTGGTTGCAATCTTCAACGATGCCTTCTTAGCCAGGCCGAGAGATGAATGGTTGAAATTATTCGCCGAAAAGAATGTGGTGATATGTGCTGCCAATACAACCATGGAGGCTGTCAAGGATACCCAAATGATAGAAAATGACTACATCGTTGATTTTGACCATCCCGAAATCGGGCAGATCAAGATCCCCGGATTTCCTATCCGGTTCAGTCGAACCAAGGTCAATAATAATTTGCTGGCGCCAAGGCTGGGAGAACACACAGAGAGTATACTGAAAGAGATAAACGGATATGATGATGATGAAATCGCCAGATTTAGGAGGGAAAATGTAATATAGGGTAAGGAAGGAGTGCTGTTTGAGGGACTCCTCACCCTGACTGTCACATCAGGTAGCAACTATTCTCTTACCCCTTTGGAAAAGGGGGGGTTAGGGTGTGGGATACATCTCTTTTTTAATAGGGAAAATCCAGATATAATGGCTTTTAGCCTGGCAATCATAATAATCCTGGGTTTGGGAGCGGATTACCTGTTCAGGTGTATGCGACTGCCGGGTCTCGTGGGGATGCTTATTACAGGTGTTGTCGTAGGGCCCTATTTGCTGAACATTATGTCTCCGGAGATGATGGGGGTCTCCGGTGATTTCAGAAAAATAGCCCTTGTGGTGATCCTCCTCAGGGCAGGGTTTGAACTCAGACGAGATACATTGAACCAGGTTGGGCGTGCCGCCCTCATAATGAGTGCGGTCCCCGCAGTATTTGAAATCGCGGGCGTAGTTCTTGTTGCCCCGAAATTACTGCATATTACTTCTCTTGAGGCCCTCATCTTGGGGTCTATATTAGCGGCGGTATCTCCCGCTGTGGTTGTACCCCTGATGATCGATTTTATGGATAACGGTCGTGGAAACAAAAAAGGGATTCCCACTCTGATCCTGGGGGCCTCTTCTGTGGACGATGTCTTTGTAATAGTACTATTCACCGTCTTTTTAGGTATGTATGGTGGTGGGGATGCGAATCTTCTGGTTAGGCTGTCGGCAATTCCTGTCTCAATAGTCCTTGGAGTTGTTGTCGGTCTGATTCCTGGGTATTTTTTGCTCCGCCTTTTCCAGAAATACGACTGGCGGCCACCGAAACGTACCCTGGTAGTTTTGGGAGTTGCCATAATCCTCACCTGGCTTGAAGAAATCTGTAAGAGATGGGTCCCCATAGCAAGCCTCTTAGGAGTAATGGCAATAGGTTACATTATCCTTGAGAAATGCGAGCCCATCGCCCATATTATTTCACAGAAACTCAAAAAACTCTGGGTATTTGCAGAATTATTGCTCTTTGTACTTGTAGGAGCGCAGGTGAATATCCATGTGGCCTGGAAAGCCGGCATTGCCGGCGCCATTGTTGTGTTTGTGGGGCTTCTCTTTCGAAGCGTAGGGACGTATTTATCCCTTATGGGCACATCCCTGGATTGGAAAGAAAGACTCTTTTGTGTTGTGGCTTACATTCCAAAGGCGACAGTTCAGGCAGCTATAGGGGCTGTGCCCCTGGCAGCTGGTGTAGCCTCAGGTGATCTGATCTTGGCTGTCGCAGTCCTTTCCATCCTCCTAACCGCCCCCCTCGGTGCCATCGGCATCAAGGTCCTTGGAGAAAGAATCCTGGACCATGGTGAGCATTCCGTATACAGGTTTAAAGACCTCCGGGAGAAACTGGGGCTTCCCCATGTGGGTCAGAGAGTACGTAACAAGCAGTCAGGTACTCTCTGGAAAGTAATCGAAGAAAAGGAAGAGTGGTTAGATGGGCCTCAACCCATGCCCGCCATCTTCTTGCGCTACTGGGGAGAGCATACTGGCGAGGGGCCGGGTACAGGGAGAACCCTTTCCCATAAATACAACCCGAAAGACCTTTCATTTCAAGAATATTGGGAGGTTCTCTATGATTAAGGTTGAAAGGTGCGGGACGGATAATGATACAGTTGTTATAGCTATAAGCTGATATGTAGGGTGTGTTCCCCGAACGCACCTATACAGGCTAGGGAAGAGGACAGAGGGACGACCTTAAATAATTAAATAACTTGGCAGAGCTCACGTCCCCCTAGACAGCTAACCAACCAGTCGTTCGAGATCGCCAGGATGAGGAGCATTGATAAATTGCGAAGCGCATCCTCTCCTCTCACGGGGGAAGATGACGACCTGGTCAATGTCTTTCCCCTTCTTGAAATAGCAGGCGACTGGAGAGATTTTTTAGCGGCAGACATATCAGAGCAGGAAAGAGATGTTCTGCGTCAGTATGAGCGAAACGGCAGACCACTTGGTAGCGAGCATTTTGTACAAACGTTAGAAAAGGGATTGGGACGGATGCTTCGACCTAAAAAGCCGGGACCGAAAAAGAGAGATGGCTGAATTGAGTATTGTGTCCCCAGAACTCCCCAGAACTCTTGTCCAAAGCCCTGAGATAAGTATCCCACATCAGCTATCCATGTGTCATTTTGCAAAGGCCGGCGCCCGGTGGTTGTCGGGTGCAATACAAAAAAGTGCGATTTTCCAGATAAAGGATGTTTTGATCCAACATACTGATTTAATGTCGAATGTTGAACAGGGAATGTCGAATTATGAAGTCTTGTCCTTGTTCTTTTTGGCAGTCCCGTACTTTTTGTTGTCACCTGGTTCCCAGGCTCTGCCTGGGAACCCTTTATACAGAAGCTCTGCCTCATAAACA
>DAOWME010000261.1 GCA_030643245.1 Deltaproteobacteria bacterium | reverse complement strand
CCCCCCCCTTTTTCGTATATCTTTTATGCTTGACAATCACAATTCTATACGGCATATTTTTATGTATTACTAAATGGCAAACAAGGAATACTATCATGAAAAGACTCAAGAAAATCCCCATTCAAATCTATCTGGACCCTGAACAGGAGAAGATTGTTGGCCTTTTATCAAAAAGCAGCGGCAGGTCCAAGGCAGCCATTATCCGTTCATGTATATCCAAATATATCGACAATCTTCCCGTGGAAAAAGATCCGGCACTAAATATCATAAATCTTGGGATGGTTCCCTACGCTGTGATAGATAAGAGATATTTGTGGGGAGTCAAATTTGTGTTTTAGTCCGTCGCCAGCAGTATAGCTTATGCAATATGGACCGCAACAGGTCAAAAGGGTAAATATCCCCTAATTATAACCCACAAATAACTCATTCAGCTATCACATACTATGGAACCATCCCAAAATCTTAAAAATTGAAGGCAAGTTATCTCGTTCAAGATTCAAGACCTGACCCCTTTGTTTTCTTGTTTGAGATGGGACACAAAATGCACTCAAAAGGAACCATTCAATCACGCTTCACAATATCTCAGGAGGAACTTCTCTCGTTTCTCATGAATCCTCATTCTTATCCACACCAGCCAAAAAATCTCCGTCTCGTGCAGACTCATTCGGCCTATGTTACTATTGTGTCTCCTT
Organism: Deltaproteobacteria bacterium; assembly: GCA_030643245.1. Lineage (GTDB taxonomy): Bacteria > Desulfobacterota > UBA8473 > UBA8473 > UBA8473 > JAUXHQ01. The sequence goes on along the minus strand of DAOWME010000261.1, from coordinate 2,828 downwards.
ATGTGTATAAAATAAGAAAGCCTGTTAACTTCGGGTTTCTGGATTTTAGTGACCTGGAGAAAAGGCATTACTTCTCAAAAAGAGAAATAGAACTCAACCGGAGACTGTGCTCTGAGATATACATTGGCGTAGTCCCCATCTCATTGAAAGGAGGCCACCTTGCTTTTGGAGAGGGAGATGAGGTAGTTGAGTATGCTGTCAAGATGCACAAACTACCTGGTCGATACTTCCTTAAAGAGAGACTGCGGCGGGATGATATTAGGCTTGAAGATTTTGATAGGCTCGCTTTAAAACTGAAGTATTTTTTTGAAGACCAGAATCCAAAAGAAGAAATAAATAAATGGGGCCGGATTGAGAAACTCAGGATCAGTACAGAGGAGAACTTTCGTCAGGTAGAGGGCTACATCGATGTAACTCTTTCGAATCCTGCGTTTGAGACTCTTCAGTTTTATACAGATAGCTTCTACACCGATAAAGCACATCTTTTTCATTCCCGAATCAGAGAGGGGCGGATAAAGGACTGCCACGGTGACCTTCATTTAGACCACATCCATGTCAACAATCAAGCAGTCTGTATCTACGATTGTATCGAGTTCAATGACCGCCTCCGATACATCGATGTGGCCAATGATATTGCATTTCTGGCAATGGACCTTGACTTCAATAAACGACCTGACCTGGCCAGATATTTTGTCATGAAAATGGCGTACCTTTTGGAAGACTCTTCCATGCTCCAGATCATGGATTTTTACAAATGCTATCGGGCAATTGTGTCAGGCAAGTGTGAAAGCCTCCTGAGCAGGGAGAGAGAAGTTCCCGCACCTCAAAGGGAGATGAGCAAAACACGGTCGCAGCGATACTTCCGTCTTGCATTGCGATACGCCGTGGCTGGATCACAGCCCATGGTTCTCGTTGTAATGGGGCACGTGGCCTCAGGCAAAAGTACACTGGCCATTGAATTGGCCAAGGAACTGGGATGGGAAGTCCTCTCATCTGACCGTATCCGCAAAGAACTGACCCATGTCCCAACAAATGGAAATAACAAAACAAAGGACTATAACTGGCTTTACTCGGACGCTATGAAGGATAAAGTATATGAAACGCTTTTCACAGATGCCGAAACTTCGCTTAAGAAGGGAAGGGGGCTGATATTGGACGCTACTTTCAGCCGTTGTGTGCACCGAAATCGATTGCGGGAGAGGCTTGAGAGGTTGACTGCCCCGCACTTTTTCATTGAAACCAGAGCATCTGATGAAGCAAGAAAAAATAGGCTACTCCGACGAAAGGAGGATTCCAACCAAATTTCTGATGCAAGACTTGAAAACTTTGAAAACCTTAAACAATCTTATGAGCCTCCTGATGAGCTCTCTCCTCTCCAGCTTCTTACCATCTACACAGAGCAAGGCCTGGATAGGTCTCTTTTAGACAGCCTCAAGGGATTAATCAATATTCAACTAAAGCGTCTTTGAAAGCTTCGTAAATATTTTTGTATGGGCATAATCCATTGATTATAAAAACTTTTATCGGGATAGGGAGGAGCCTCGTAGCTCCCCCCTCCCAAAGGGAAGATAACGGGGTCAAGCCTACTATTGACCCATGACAGATAAAACTTAATTCTTGACTTAACCGCAAGAAAAAGGAAAGAATAGAATTCTATTTCAATAACCCGAAAGGAAGTCATCATGCTTTTGGATTCTGTTCCTCCCCCTGAACAACGGCTCGATACGATGGATACTTTTACCTTTTCATGTCATAGTGGACTTGCCTGTTTTAACAGGTGCTGCCGAAATAAGCACCTGACCCTGACACCTTACGATGGATTGAGGCTAAAGACTACCCTGGGCCTCCACTCCGATGACTTTCTCTCCGAATATACCCTTTACAGTCTGGACCCGCATTCCGGATTCCCCATTATTTCTCTTAAGATGGGAGATGATCCTCAAAAGGTGTGTCCCTTTGTAGGCAGCAACGGTTGTAGGGTCTATAAAGATCGTCCCACTGCCTGCCGTCTGTACCCCCTTGGCAGAGCATCAGGTAAAAAACAAGGACAGACCACCAGAGATACGTTTTTCTTCCGGCTGGACACACCTGCCTGCCTTGGAGTAGAAGAAAAAAAGGTTTGCAGGGTGGATGCATGGAGGGAAGAGCAAGGGCTTAACCCTTATATAGAAATTAACGATAAGATGCTTGGCATCTTGTTTCATCCAAATCGGGTCTGGACAATGCCCCTTAATGAAGGCCAGGTTCAGAAGGTTATGGTGTCCTGTTACAACCTTGATTTATTCCGAGAATTTATTTTCAAGACAAGATTTCTTGAGTCATTCGAGATTGACGAAGATACTCGCTTAAATATAGAAGCTGACGATGCGGGTCTCTTGGACTTTGCCTTTGATTATCTCGACCGCACCCTCTTCCCTGATCATATCGGACTCGTCCCTTAACACAACCCTAGGAAAACTGCTTTTCTTAAAATGAATAAACCCTGCGTAGGGAAATCCTCCTTGACACACAATGAGATCCTCCTAAGGGGCTAGGCCGAAATAAATATCCTCATCTAATAAAATTTCTTGACAGTTTTCCCATTCTCTTCTAATGTTGTATGCAATATTGGATTCTAATTTGTCTAATGTCTCTTTAAGGGGCTAGGCCGAAATAACTTCCTCAAGTTGGCGCTCAGATTTAGGTCGGATTTGTTCGATCTGAAAACACAAAACCACAGGAATAGTCTTACCTATTTCGAGGATTTTGTGTTTGAAGATCGGTCAAAGATGGCCTGAAGATGAGATGTACAAATGAGGAAGTTATTTCGGCCTCGCCCCTAAGGGTGT
>DAOWME010000137.1 GCA_030643245.1 Deltaproteobacteria bacterium | reverse complement strand
GTGCCGAGACCGTTTTTTTATTCGAAAGTGTAAACTACTTTATAGCTTTTATGAAGGATGCCCAATCTGAGAGGTAAAGTGGTCTCTTCATCAACAAAGACAGAGGACAAACATAAAAGAATTCTTCAGGCAGCGACAAAGGTATTCGCCCATAACGGCTTTTACAATTCAAAGATCTCAGAGATCGCCAAGGAAGCAGGTGTGGCGGACGGAACGATCTACCTATACTTCAAAAATAAGGATGATATACTCATCTCCCTCTTTGAGGAAGAGATGGGAAAGGCTATAGAGAATATGAAAGAAGAGATCGGGAAGGAGAAAAATCTCTTAGAGAAGTTGAAGAGGTTCGCGATTATTCAACTGAATTCAAAGAAGGATAATCCGGACCTGGCTGCCATTATGGAGGTTGAACTGAGACAGAGCAGTAAATTTATGAAGGAATATGTGAACATAAAGTTCATTGAGTATTTAAAGATTATCTCTTCTATAATAAGGGAGGGACAAGAGGAAGGGATAATCAGGAAGGATGTAGATCCCACTATTCTAGGTAGAGCGTTCTGGGGGGCACTGGACGAAGTAGCCAGGTTTTGGGTGTTATCACCGAAGAAAAGGGTCAGTCTCTCTGCATCTGCCAAGTTGATAAGTGATATCTTTATCAAGGGAATGGTTGAGCAGGCAGTAATCACCTAGCGTCTTTGAAAAAATGGCCGCTCACATGGACATAGAGTCTCTTTGAAAAATGGACAAGAAAAGGTTTCAGGGACTGTTTGTGATCAGCCTTGATCCTGTTTTTGCTCCTGTTTCTCGGTATCAGGACAACCAACCCCCCCTCCTCCGGGAGTACGTATACTTATTATGTCCCCCCTCTTTGCAGAGATGGCGAATTTAGACCCTAACCTTCTCGCTCCTCCTCGAGATATGACGATATTCTCACCTACCTTCCCGGGTAAGCCACCCCGGAGACCATATGGCGAAAACTTCCTCCTTTCGGAGATGACAGTTACTTCAGCATCTGTGAGGAGTTGAATATCCCGTCTGATACCGCAACCTCCCCTGTACCTGCCACTACCGCCAGACCCTTTTCGAATTTCATATCGGAGAATTCTCAGGGGATTGGCGTATTCCAAAGCTTCTATTGGAGTGTTCATCGTATTGGTCATATGACAATGGACACCATCTACACCGTTTTCCTCGGGGGTTGCCCCGCTGCCGCCGGCTATCGTTTCGTAGTAAGTAAAGATCGTATTGGTCTCTGAGTCCAATCCGCCAATAGTCACGTTATTCATGGTACCGGAACTGGCTGCGGGTATCAGGTGGGGGATAGCCCCGGACAGGGCCCCCAGGAGTATATCTACTATCCTTTGAGACACCTCTACGTTACCGCCAGCTACTGCTGCTGGAAATCTGGAATTCACCACACTCCCAACAGGAGCAACCACTTTCAAAGGTCGCATGCACCCGGCATTAGAAGGGGTATCCGGAGGGGAAAGACATCTAAATACGTAATATACCGCCGATTGGGTAATGGGGAAGGTTGCATTCATACAACCTTCTGTTTGAGGCGAACTTCCGGTAAAATCTATCTCTGCACGCTCCCCGTTTATCCTTATATTGACGCACATCTTTATTGGCGTGTCACCGAGACCGTCATTGTCCAGGTAATCCTCAAACGAATAGCCCCCGTCAGGGATCTCTTGAATTGCCTTTACAGTCATCCTTTCAGCATAGTCCTGCAGCTCCCTCATGTAATCCACCACCTCATGATAGCCATATCTCAACGCCACCTCAATGAACCTTCGTTCCCCCAACCTGTTGGCTGCAAGTTGAGCCGTCAAGTCCCCCTCCCTTTCTATAGGAGTACGGACATTTGCAAGAATCACCTTGAGTAGATCCCTCTGTATCACCCCCTTCTTCACCAGTCTCAACGGCGGTATCCTGACCCCTTCCTGGAATATGTCCCTCGAAAGAGGAAGAGAACCTGGAGACATCCCTCCAATATCAGCATGATGAGCCCGATTTGCCACATAAAACGCCGGACCGTCCTGGACATAAACAGGCGAGACCATCGTTATGTCCGGAAGATGAGTTCCCCCTTCAAATGGATCGTTGAGGATGACCACATCCCCTTTATCCATTGTTGCATTCTTTATAGCACTCTTCACCGAGTAAGGCATTGACCCCATATGGACCGGTAAGTGGGCCGCTTGAGCTACCATATCACCACAGGTGTCGAATATGGCGCAAGAATAGTCCCTGCGCTCTTTGATATTGGGGGAATAGCTGGCTCTGCACAATGCCACCCCCATCTCCTCGGCTAAGGAAGAAAAGATATTCTTGAATATCTCAAGCTTAATTGGGTCAAACAACCAAGCCTCCTAGTAAGGAGAGAGAATCAGATTCCCATACAGGTCAACATCGCAGGTAAAATCAGGTGGCAAGAAGAGAGTGGAACTATATTCTACTAAGATGGCCGGCCCCTCAAGCCTGTTCCCCGGACAAAGCCTTTCCCGAAGGTAGAGATCAAAGGGGATGGATTCTCCTCTGTATACTACACGCTCTTGACCAACGAGGGCCGAAGCCGGACTTTCCCCTTTCGAGCGCCCTTTTTTAAGACTGGGCTTCGAAACGCCTCCTACCATCCTTACCCGAAGGTTCACTATCTCATAGGGCCTCTTCTCATCGCTATAACCGTACACCGTTTCGTGGAGTTCATTGAACCTGGCGACGTAAGCTTCATTGAACGGTACTAAAATCTCGTAGGACTGTCCCACGTACCGCATGTCTACACACTTCTCCAAGAGTAAGCTGCCTACGGATATCTTTTCACGGGACATCTCATCCATCCCTCTCTCTATCAGAGGCTTAAACAAGGCATCTATCTCCTCTGTCTTTAATTCGTCGATTCGGATTAAGACGGATTGGGAATAGTCCTTAACAACATCTGCAAGCAGCATCCCATAAGCGGAGAGGAGTCCCGGATTTTTTGGTATCAAGACCCGTGGTATGGAAAGGCCTCTTGCCAGGGCACAGGCATGGAGTCCCCCTGCGCCCCCGAAGGATACAAGGGTAAACTCCCTGGGGTCATACCCCTTTTCCATAGATACTACCCGTATAGCCCCCTCCATAGTTGCATTGGCCACATCGATTATCCCATCCGCGGTCTTCTGGGTAGAGATACACAAACTCGATGCCAACTTTTTAAAAGCCTTTTTTGCATTATCCAGACACAAGGCTCTATCCCCACCGAGGAAATAACCGGGCACGAGCCTTCCAAGGTAGAGATTGGCATCGGTTACCGTTAGGTTGTCAGCCCTGCAGTAACAGACCGGACCAGGATCAGCCCCTGCGCTCTGTGGTCCCACCCTCAGGGAACCCCCTTCATCTATGTGGGCAATAGATCCCCCACCAGCACCCACGGTATGAATATTGATCATGGGGACCTTTACCGGAACACCGCTTATCTCCGACTCGGTTGTGATCCCAAGGCCTGCATTGCAAAGGGACACATCCGTGGATGTTCCTCCCATGTCCAGGGTGATTATATTACTGTATCCGGAGGCCTTTGCGATCTCAAAGGCCCCCACAACCCCCGCAGCCGGCCCGGACAACACAGTCCTGATCGGCTCTTCCTTAGCCCTCTTGGCCGAGATATATCCGCCATTCGATTGCATGATGCTCAGGCGTCCGTCCGTTATCCTAGTCTCCAAGTATGATATATATCTTTCCACTATCGGATATACGTAAGCATTAACAACAGTGGTACTACACCTCTCGTATTCCCTGTACTCGGGTAGTATTCGATGAGAAACAGAAACTGGAATCTCCATCTCCTTCAAACCCTGAAGAAGGGCAAGCTCATTATGAGGGTTAGCATAGGAAAATAGCAGACAAATGGCTATAGACTCCACGTCCTCCTCTTTTAACTTTCGAACCATATCTTGCACGGATGCAACATCCAACTTTTTCAGCGTTTCTCCTGTATGAAGGGTCCTCTCTTCCACCCCGAATCGGAGCTTTCCGGGCACCAGAGGCCTCGTTTTCCGGACAAAAAGGTTGTACAACTGGGACCTGGTTTGCCGACCTATCTCCAGAACATCCTCGAATCCCATCGTTGTGATGAGGGCTGTCTTAGCCCCCTTCCTTTCGAGGAGGGTGTTGGTGGCAATAGTGGATCCATGGATTACCTGTCTACCATCTGGAGATCCTTTCCACTGGTTTAAGCCGCTTAGAACCGCCTCTGCAGGGTTCTTGGGGGTGGAGGGGATCTTCATGATATGGATTTCCCCGTCTTGATAAAAGATGAAGTCCGTAAAGGTACCACCGGTATCAATACCAACCCTGAGCATAATAAAGCCCCTGAACAACTGCAGTTCCGATTCGTTTCCATCCGGAAACACAAGATTATATACCTAGCACTGCCATAATTTGCGTTTTTTAGCCGGCCCTGACCACCGATCACTGCGTTGCTCAAGCTTGCAATAGCCCGCTATTACGCGCTTTCGCGCCTTGCGCTCGATGCCCATTGCTCGCCGAAAATTCCGCAAATTATGACCGCGCGAGGTATATACAATGCGCTGAGTCACTATAGCCTTCTTGACCGAAGAATGTTAATAACCAACCACAAGCCAAGAACCGCAGCGATTGAGTATCCAAGGAGACCAAATACAGAAAAACCCAAAAAAAGCGGGCCTTTGTTAACTTGCATAATTAAGGAGGAACCTACGATCAGGCCCGTTATGATCAGGCTGAAGGACAACCTGTTCGTTGACTTATCAAGCATGGATATTAGGTTCTCCAAACCCTTATGTTGAAACCCGATGCTAATCCGATCCGTCTTCACCTTGTCGATTATCTCAGCAGTATCTGTGGGCAGGGTGATAAGCAGTTGCTGATATCTATCCAACGTCCTCAGTAAGTTCTTGGTTAAGTTGGCAGGCGCTAATCTTTCTCTGATCAGTCTCTTGAGGAACGGCTTTGTATGTTCTATCATATCAAAATCCGGATCAAGCTCCCTTCCCGTTCCTTCCATGAGGACCAAGGCCTTGGCCATGAGCGTCCAATCGGCCGGAACCTTTATCCGGTGTTCGCGGATAATCTCAAAGAGGTCATTGACGATTGTCCCGATATCCAAACGTCTGAGTGGAATTTGATAATACCTCTCTATAAACTCCAAAAGATCCAACCGGAGCCTTCTCCTATTTATCGTTGCGTCCACTATGCCCGTCTTTATGAACACTTTAGTTATGCCCTCGACATCTTTCCTCACAACGGAGAGTATCAATCGGATCATCTGACGCTTGGTCTGATCGTCGACCCGTCCCACTATCCCATAGTCCAGAAGACAAATTATATTATCATCGAGAACAAATATATTACCCGGATGTGGGTCGCCATGAAATAATCCATAGACCAAAACCTGTTTCAGGAATACGTCAGCCCCTCTCTTGGCAATGACCTTTCTGTCCAGCCCGGCATCTTCAAGGCTTTTAAAATCTGACACCTTTATTCCATCAATATATTCCATGGTTAAAATTCTCTTGCTGGTTAAATCCCAATATACCTCGGGCACATAAAAGACATCATCATCTGAAAAGTTTATGCCAAACCTTTCCATGTTGTGGCCTTCTCTGATAAAATCCATTTCTCTATTTATCGTCCGGCCAAATTCTCTGACCACACCCTCCGGGTCATATAGTTCACTTTCGGCAATATGTTTTTCGGCTAACGCGGCCAGTCCGCTCAATATGTCAATATCGGTATTGACAGTTCTCTTAATCCCCGGTCGCTGGATTTTAACAACTACCCTGTTCCCGTTTTTTAGCCTGGCAAGATGCACCTGTGCTATGGAGGCAGCAGCAATGGGTTCTTCAACAAACTCCGCGAACAAATCCTCCATGGAAGCGCCCAGTTCCAAGTCTATTTGCGACTTCACCGCATCAAACCCAAAGGAGGGCACGTCATCCTGGAGTTTCCTGAGTTCTTCGATAAATTCCTGGTCTATCACATCCGGTCTTGTACTCAAGAATTGTCCTATCTTAATGAATGTCGGCCCCAGTTCTTCCAAAGCAAGCACCAACCTTCTTGCCCTGGTCAACTTTATCGTCTCTTCGTCTCCCCGCTTGAAACGAATGATCCGTTTGCCCGTCTCAATATAGATACCCAGGTTGAGTCGTTCTACAAGGTCATCGAGACCATACGTAACCAGAACACTTATAATCTGCCGGTACCGTTTCATATTTCGATAGAATTGAGGTACCCTCCTCATTCTCATTTTCGACCCCTACGTTTGTGTCTTTCCACTAACTTTTTCAACCTTTTCTTTTAATTCATCCACTTCTTTCTTCGTGGCCAGGTTCATCTTGGCCAATACCTTGGACACTTCCCTGGAAATCTTTTCGTCTAATTCTTCCTTACTCTTCTTTGCCTGCTCTGTTATGTCCTTGACTAAGCTCTTTCCCTCCTCTTCAGTCAACTCCCCTTTCTCTATCCATGACGTTACAAGCTTCCTGATTCTTTCCTCAGCCATGGAAGTCAAACCAATACCGACCAGCATTGATTTCCTGATAAAATTCAACATACGTCTCACCTCCTTTCATCAAAAATTTTCGACCGGTGCAGTTGAACAGAATTACGTTAAGCGCCGGCTGCTTGCTTCGTTTATTTAGTTATACCTTAAGCCTTAAAAAAAATCCATACTACCGTGATGGTTCCCTAGTCCGTGATGGCGCAAGTATATTCACCCTAGATCTCCCAACGCAAAAACAGCGCATCTCCGGAGTCAAGCATCTTCCTCGGATGCGCAAGTGGCATACGCGCCAAATAACGTAAGCATATTTTCATAATGCGTACCTTTCCAGAATATCCTCTTGCATTTGGCACAGGATGAAAAGTCTCTGTGGGTCTGGAACACATAATCGGGAACATCCCCCTCAACATCCTCTCTCTTTATCTTTTTTAACTCATTGTTGCACAGTATACAACGGGTAAAGGCTCCAGCAGGATCTATATTTAAATTCAGTCTCGTTCTCACCTCTTCAAACTGTGCCTTAGGGTCGTCATCATGGATAAAGAGGAATGCATATTTTCCCCCTTTATTCCTTATGAGAGTGTTCCTGGTTAAGACGATTCTTTTTTCTTTTCTCCCTATGCAAAGAAGTTCTTCAAAGTCAACACTATTGGAGTACATGGTGTCAAAACCAAGGATTCTCAACACCTTAGCTAGCTTTCCCAACATTCTGTCAGCTACAAATCTCATAGTTACCGATCACAGGGTGTACCTGTAACCATGCACCAGAGCTGGTAGCAATAGGTTGCCTTTTCACTCCGACCGACATTTCCCCCGGATCTGAGGTTCGGTTCGTGCAATAGCCCTTACCTGAACAATAACCCCGTGTCCCCCAAGACATGCAAAAAGAATATGTCTATAGACTTCCATATACAAAAATCTTGAAACTCAATAGTGAGCTAAAAATTGTCGGTGGGCCTATTCGGTTACTTGTGTTATACGTAAAGCCTTGTCGCAAACCCTTATTGACCGATGAGCCACTATTTTATACGCAGAACAAATACCTTATGACAAATTGTAGTTCATAACAAGAAAACGAAATAAGTAGCCGGCAAGCGGTAAACCTGCTCAACAGCACAGGTAGCAACCTTTATCTATAATTGTAATGAAACATCTAGTGTCGTGTCATCTATCAAGTGTTTAATGTGAAAGAAAGTAGAACACCACCAATGTCATTCCCGCGAAGGCGGGAATCCATAGCTACCGCAAAATCTCCTGGATTCCCGCCTTCGCGGGAATGACAAAATCGAGATGGGTCATTTCTCGATTGACACGACACTATCAATTTTTATGCCAAGAAAACCTAAGCTTTAAATTAAGATAGTATAGCATATTTACACATAGGATCAACAATGATTTGTTTAGGGACGTGGCAGTGTGCGGAGAGGGTGGAGGAAAGTGGGCTGACCAAGGGGAATCTGTTCAGTGAAACAAGTTCCGGACACAAAGCCGGGGAAGGCTCGGACATGGTGAACCCTAAACGGGCACGAAGCTGGAAACGGCGGATACAGCCAAGG
>DAOWME010000196.1 GCA_030643245.1 Deltaproteobacteria bacterium | reverse complement strand
TTTCACTTGAGCATAGATCCGGCTATTATCACCCTCTGGATCTGGTTTGTTCCTTCGGTGATCTGGGTGGACTTCGCGTCCCTCATCATCCGTTCCACGGGATAGTCCTTCATGTATCCGTAACCACCAAGTATTTGCACTGCATCGGTCGTGACCTTCATGGCCGTATCTGAGGCCAGGCACTTTGCCATGGCGGCAGAGGGAAGTATATCTCTTATCCCGCGATCCAACATGGCGGCGCCCTGATAAATTAATGCCCGGGATGCTTCCACCTGGATCTTCATGTCTGCAAGCATGAACTGGATGCCCTGAAATTCCGAGATCGGTCGGTTGAACTGAATCCTCTGCTTTGCATAATTGGTCGCATAGTCCAATGCGCCCTGAGCTATGCCCAGCGCCTGGGCGGCTATCCCAAGCCTCGTCTCCTTGATGGACTCTATGAGAATGTCCCAACCACCTCCCTCTTGACCAAGCAGGTTCTCTTTGGGTACCCTGGCATCTTCAAAGATGAGTTCTGAAGTTTGGGAACCGCGCATACCCAACTTGTCCTCTATCTTCCCAACACTGAACCCGGGGGTTTCCTTCTCCACAACAAATCCCGTAAGCGCTTTTGTTCCCCTACCATTGCCGGTTCTCACGAAAGTGGTATACATGTCGGCAATCCCCCCGGCAGTGATAAAGCACTTAGATCCATTAATTATATAGTGGTCTCCATCCTGAACAGCCCTTGTTCGCATCGAACCCACGTCGGAGCCGGCACTCGGCTCGGTGAGCGCCCAGCTCATAATCACATTTCCCTTACCCAGTCGACCGAAAAATCTCTTTGCCTGCGCTTGGTCGACACTCACCAGAAGGCTTGTTAAGCATGACCCCTGGGTGGCAACCAACATAGAAGATGAAGCACAGACCCTGGCAATCTCCTCTATGACCAGATAATAGGTGGTATGGTCTGTTTCCAGTCCTCCATATTCCTTGGGAAGTTTTAGCCTCAAAAGATCATATTGTTCAAAGAGGTCCACCACATCACGCGAGAATTCGCCGGTTTTATCGATCCTGACCGCAATGGGCGCAAGTTTTTCCTCAGCCATTTTCCTGACCGTCTGGCGTATCATTTCCTGCTCTTCCGTAAGCAAAATCATAACCCCTTTTTCAAACCTCCCATCTTTATGAATTCGGTGCAGTTATCGGCATCCTTCATAAAAGCTATAAAATAGTTTACACTTTCTAATAAAAAAACGGTCTCGGCACAGATTCAACGGTGGTTAAATTTTAATCCGTGCAGCTGTTTGAGCATTTTATTGAGCGTTAAGAAAGAACAGGGGGAAAGCCCCGTTTTTTGAATGTTTGTAGTTTTAAAGCCTATAGGTTAAATTTAATAGCTGGAGGCTGTTCTTTCTTTATGCTCATTTAGATGCGAGTTCTGCACGGGTTAAAATTTGACCACCGTTGAAGCAGCCATAATTTCAAAAGTGTAAACTGATGTATGAAGGATGCCTAGTTATACTCTCTCATCTCCTGAAAACAAAACTGTTTCCGACTTGCCACTCGCCAGCTGAATAAAAGACCGACAGGGTTCCGCTCTTGATCAGAAAAGAGTTAAAATGGCGACTCCAGAACGTTAAGCGGATCGTAACTGTGCCCATATACTTCCCTTATGGTCCCCATTATCTCTCCCAGAGTAGCGTCCGACTTAAGGGCATCCATAACGGGCTGAAAGAGGTTCTCTCCCTCTCCTGTTTGAGCTGTCTCTCGCAATTTTCCCAGGGAATATCTCAACCTTTTCTCATCCCGTTTAGCCTTCAATTCTCTTATACTCGATATCTGTTGCTTCTCCGACTCGGCCGACCTTCTGTGTACACCCCCCGGGGTTTCTGTCTCATCCGGAGAAACGAAGGCATTTACCCCCACTATTATACGTTCTTTTCTTTCTACCTCTTTCTGATATTCGAGAGAGCTTCGATCTATCTCGTCATCCAACCACCCGACCCTCATGGCCTCTACCATCCCCCCCATCTTCTCTATCTCATTAAGTAATTTTCCAGCCGCTTCTTCTATTTTGTTGGTGAGGGTTTCAACGTAATAAGACCCCCCTAAAGGGTCAGCCGCGCTGGATACACCCGTCTCATAAGCCAGAATCTGTTGGGTTCTCAGGGCGATTCGTTGAGACTCTTCAGTGGGCAAAGCTATAGGTTCATCATAAGAACAGCTATGAAGGGACTGAACACCCGCCAATACTGCTGCCAATGCCTCATACGCTATCCTGATTATATTGTTTAAGGGCTGCTGAGGAACCAGAGAACAGCCGGCAGTATGTACGGCAAATCTGAACTTCCAGGAATTAGGATTCTCAGCATCGTATTTTTCCTTCACGATCCTTGCCCACATCCTCCTGGCTGCTCGAAGTTTCGCTATCTCTTCAAAAAAATCTATGTGGGAAGAGCAATAAAATGCCCTGCGGGACGCAAAATCATCTATTTTCAGGCCCCTTTTAAGCGCCCCGTCTATATATGCCATGGCCATCGCCAGCCCAAAGGCGACCTCCTGAACAGCATTGACCCCATTTTCTCTCAAATCATACGAATTTACCACTGCTGTGTTCCAGTAAGGCATATTATGGGTGCAGAATTCAATAATATCTACGGAGAGCTTAAGGCTCAGACCTATCGGATTAGAAGGTCGCCAACCACAATAGCGGCAATGAAGAGGATCATTGGCTATGGTTCCTCTTAACTTGGCCTTGTCTATCCCTCTCCCTTCAGCCACCAGTACATACTGGGAGAGTATAACTATGGCGGGGCATGAAGCGCATATCAAAGACATACTCACCTTATCAAGGGTTATACCCTCTGTAAGCGCTTCCATATCCTGAAGTGAAGAGAGGTTTACTCCAATAAGGCCGACTTCACCTTCTGCCAGCGGATGATCCGGATCGATACCGAGATTTGTCGGATTATCACGGATCACATTTAACCCGGAAACCCCTTCTCTGATCTGTTCTTTCAGCCTTCGGTTGGTATCTGCAGGGGCGCCAAAACCGGTCACCTCCCGCTTAGTCCAATATCTTCCCCTGAACATGTCAGAGTGAATCCCCCTGGTATAAGGGTACTTTCCGGCATCAGCTACGTCTCTTTCATAGTCCGTGCCTTCAACATCCTTTGGGGTGTAGATCTCCTCCACCGGAAATCCGGACCACGTTGTAGTCCTTTTCGGCTTTTCAAAGTAGGCATCCATAAGATCATCAACAATATTGGTCATAGAAATCTCCTCCACGCAGACAAAAGAGTTCTGATGTAACCTTAAATCGTCACATTGAGGTCACGTATGAAACCGGCAACTTCTCCGGGGATTGAACCTGGACCAAATATACCTTTTATCCCTATTTTCCGTAGTCTTGGTATGTCTTTATTAGGTATTATACCGCCGATAATAATGGGTATATCCATACCCTTTTCCTTCAGTGATGCAATCAATCCTTCCACCAAATTGATATGCGCTCCTGAGGACGAGCTCAAACCGATAATATCCACATCCTCTTCTTCAGCCACCTTTACAACCTCATCAAAAGCCTGGAACCTGGGATAATAGACAACTTCAATCCCCGATTCTCTACAACTGCTTACAACGGCCCTTAAACCCATATCGTGTCCTTCCATTAAATGGCGGGTAAATAGAGCCCTTATTTTTTCTTTTTTAACAGCCTCCATGTATTCCTCTTTCGGCATCTTTCATGCAAGATTGAAATGGTTCTGCATATTATATAAACCAGATCTTGGTCAGAATGAAATTCATCACCGTTTTGGAGCGTATCCCTTCATTTTAGGCGCTCATTGTGGTGAGGTTTAGTAAGGAAAGACACAGCCATATACCTGGAAAAAGACCTCCGTCATCTCCCCGACGGTACATTTGGCCCTAGCAGCGTCAATGAGCACAGGCATCAACCCGCCGGTTTGCTCCACAGATTCAAACTCTCTGGCCGCCTTTTCAATCTCTTTCAATGCATTCTTAACCTCTCCCTGGTTACGGGATTCTTTCCACTTCTTTATCCTTTCTATTGCAAGCCTCTCCACCTCACCCTGATCCATTGTAAATTCCGGCACTTCTACAGTTTCCTCTTGCCTGTATTTATTGACTCCTACTATCACTCTTGTTCCTTCGTCAACCTCCTGCCTCCATCCTTTAATCCTTTGGTCGAGAAGATTCCACAACCATCCTGTTTCCATGCATTTGGTATATCCACCTCTGCTTTCAATCTCATCAACAACCTTCCGGGCTTCCTCCTCCAGCCTTTTTGTTAGCCACTCCACATAGTAAGAACCGCCGAGCGGATCACTTACCTTGGGTACCCCCGTCTCATGGAGTACTATCTGATTCACCCTCAATGCAGTTTCAGCGGCGTCCTCCGAAGGTAATGAAATGGCTTCATCATAGGAAGATGTGTGGAGTGACTGAGTACCGCCCAGTACCGAAGCTAGAACTTGGAGAGATGCTCTGGTTATGTTGTTAAGCGGCTGTTGTGCAGTGAGGTTTATGCCCCCTGTATGGATATGGATTCTGAACTGGTGGGAGGCCGCTTTCTTGCAGTCAAATCTCTCCTTCATAATCTTTGCCCACATCCTCCTGAAGGCTCTAAGCTTGCAAATCTCCTCAAAGAAGTCCATCCCCATATGCATTTGAGCGCTGAATCTGGGAACGATATCATCAGGGTCAAGACCTGTCTGCACACCACATTCAACCAGCTCTATAGCCTCTGACAGCATAAACGCCATCTCTTGGGCGGGGGAAGCACAGTTTTCCCCTGCCACGTATCCGCAAAGATTTGTGTGATTCCATCGCGGCATATTTTCAACACAGTATTTTATCAATTCCAATTGAAGCTTCAACTGGTCTTTAGGCGGGTGGTCCCGGGTATTCTGACCGAGCCAGGCGATCTTTCTGCGATTCTGGCTCTGTCCGTTGAGCTGGTGTGGTTTATACCCGTGCCTTTCGGCATATACAATATATGTTGCCAGCATTGGTAAGCATGTAATCTTTGTGCTGAATCCCACTCTTGTCTTGCTCAGATCATATCCATCGCAGATAATCCCAATATCTTCTTCAGTACTCACTGAAACACCGCTTATCCCGACCATACCCCTTGCCACGATGTCATCAGGATCATAACCATAATTGGCGGCTAAATCAGGAACGATGAAGAGGACCGCGCCACCAAACCCCTTCATGCCCGCCTTTGTCAATTTCTCAGTCCTCTTCCTTGTCTCCTCCGCCCTGGCGTATCCATGGATCTGTTGAGTCATCCACGGCTGATATTGATAAGTCAGGGGATAGAGTCCCCGCGTATAGGGATAGGAACCCGGCATCTCAATCTCTCCATAATCTATATCCGCAACATCCGACGGAGTATAGACCGGCTTTAGGGAAATCCCCGAGTCCGTTTGAGACTCCGGCATCTTAAACCCGTGTTTCCTCTCGTATTTTTCTGTGAAATTTTTCTCCCACTGCATTTCCATCTGCCTGACTCTATCCAAATCCTTCCCCTTGTCCATATCTGCCACCCCGATTTCTACTTAAGTTTCCATCCAGAAATGGCCCTTTTTACCCTGAGCTGCGTTCTCCTCAGGTTTCCGCCTGCGACGTACGATCATGTATGCCTCGGCGCAAACCGTCGTGCGGCCTTGCTCAGATAAAAAATTGCTCATTTCTGAATTGGAAACCAACTCGTGCCCTTTTCTCAAGAAGTCCATTTATGGATGGACACTACTTAGGGACGTGGCCGAAATAACTTCCCCATTTGTACATCTCTTCTTCAGGCCGGCTTTGCCCGATCTTCAAACACAAATTCCTCGAAATAGGCAAATCCATTT
>DAOWME010000130.1 GCA_030643245.1 Deltaproteobacteria bacterium | reverse complement strand
TTTCCCCCTGTTCTTTCTTAACGCTCACTAAAATGCTCAAACAGCTGCACAGATTAAAATTTAACCACCGTTGAATCTGTGCCGAGACCGTTTTTTTTATTCGAAAGTGTAAACTACTTTATAGCTTTTATGAAGGATGCCATATATTTCATAGTATTTAAGGTTTAGTTTAAATGAGATTGTGGTTACCTTAATTGGGAAACCTAAAAGTTATTAATTCATAGTTAGTGCCCATCCAAAAAATGCTATTTTATTCTTTAAGATACGCACTGCATTCTTGTGGTTAAAATTTTCGACTTCCTTAACCTTGTAAAAAAAACTATATCATTTCTGGATGGACACTGGTCAGGAGACAGAATGAGCTTGATAAGAGCAGCAATAACAAGTCTTGGAAAATATATTCCAGAACGTGTGGTGACGAACAAGGACCTGGAAAAAATCATAGATACGTCGGATGAATGGATCGTTAAAAGGACCGGTATTCGTGAGAGGCGCTTTTTGGATCCTGGTCTGGGTAACTCCTACATGGCGAGCAGGGCGGCCACGGATTGTCTGACCAGGGCGGGGGTTTCCCCTTCTGAGATCGATACCATCATCGTTGGCACGATTTCAGCTGATAACCCTTTCCCTTCCACAGCATGCATAATCCAGGAGATGATAGGGGCTGACAATGCCTGGGGCTTCGATCTCACTGCTGGTTGTTCCGGTTTTCTCTTTGGCCTGATAACCGGCGCACAGTTCATAGAGTCTGGACGTTATAGAAAAGTTTTGGTCGTGGGAAGCGATATGAATTCCATGTATCTCAATCCTGAGGATAGGTCCACCTATGCGATTTTTGGCGATGGGGCCGGCTCCGTGCTACTTGAACCGTCGGCAGACCCGGAGTTGGGGATAATCGATTTCATGAGCCAGATCGATGGGGCCGGAGGGCCATATCTTACTGTCAAGGCAGGGGGAAGCAAGAGGCCCGCCACTTTTGAAACAGTGCAGAACAAGGAACATTTCGTACAGCAGGATGGCAGGACTGTCTTTAAATTTGCAGTGAAGAACATGGCCGATGTGTCGGTGGCCATCATGAAGCGCAATAATATCGGAAGAGACGACTTGGATCTCTTTGTTCCTCACCAGGCGAATCTGCGGATCATAGAAGCGTGTGCGAAGCGCATGAAAATCAGTCCGGACATAGTACTCGTCAATATAGACAAGTATGCGAATACCACATGCGGAACTCTGCCCCTGGCCCTTTATG
Organism: Deltaproteobacteria bacterium; assembly: GCA_030643245.1. Classification (GTDB taxonomy): domain Bacteria; phylum Desulfobacterota; class UBA8473; order UBA8473; family UBA8473; genus JAUXHQ01. The sequence goes on along the minus strand of DAOWME010000130.1, from coordinate 7,177 downwards.
ATGCCGAAGAGCAGGGTCGCCTGAAGAAAGGGGATAGAGTGATAGCTGCCGCCTTTGGCGCCGGATTTACATGGGGCAGTGTGTACTTCAGGTGGGCCATGGACAGAGACAGATAAGGACAGTTGCAATAGATAGTACATTCAGGTCCTGTAAGTCATTGAATTAAAGGGTTTTTGCAAGATCGGCACCTGTCCGGATTGTTAAAAAATTGTAGTTTCCCTTGAAGTATGAGTTAAAATTCTTGACAAACATAAGATCGTATGTTAAAAAACTTTCAGCGAATGAATGCTCATTCACTTTGCTGTGCGTTTTCTATGGGTAAGCCTAATTGGACTGTAAGGGTCGCGACTGATCAATGGAGAATAAGAGAGAGCTCTTCAAACAGCTTGCGAGACACAGTGCAATCGGGCTGGAAATGGTTATATCGATTGTTATCGGTATGGCATTAGGATGGTGGTTGGACAGGTTGTTCAACACCAAACCATGGCTGGGGTTGGCGGGAATGTTGTTTGGTTGCGCAGCTGGGTTCAGGAGTTTATTCAGGCTATTGAAGGAAGTAAGAGGCGATGGTGGAAACAGCCCGGAGTGATTATTTGATTGAAGACAAGAACGGATCAAAGCTGACCGCGATTGAGAGGAACAATGTTATCGTATGCCTGGTTTTGACGATGGGAAGCGTGATCTATAAATCACCCGCCATTACTCTGGGGGTCTTTTTGGGAGGGGTTATTGTTATTCTTAATTTTTGGCTCCTACGGAGAATTATTGAAAGAGGCCTCATTAAAACATCTAAGGTCAGGCCGGCTTTCGTGTTGAGTTATTTTTTTAAGTTTGCCGTGCTTGCGGCGGTCATATTTCTGTTGATCAATTATCGGGTTGTGAGCACGCCCGGCCTGGCAGTGGGATTGTCAACGGTATTTGGCGGAATTGTGCTCGATCAGTTTGTTCAGGTGCTGAAAAAGAAGTAAAGGAGATTCTATATTATGGGGCATGACTTTTCGTGGGTTTCGCAGCTTCCCTTCTTTGACGCTCTTACCTCTCTGGTGGGGGGACATGAGCATGATTCCACCGCTGTCTGTAGCGTGCTACTGGTAGTTATGGTCCTTACTTTTTTCGTCTTAGTCGGTTATGGAAGAAAGTCTAAAGACCTTATACCTGAAGGCAAGGTAAGTATTAAGAACATTGGGGAAGTGATCGTGCAAACACTTCTCGGGGTGCTGGAAGATACCATAGGACACGAGGGGAGAAGGTTTTTGCCTTTGATCGGTACCCTTGCCATATATATATTGTTTTGCAACCTGCTGGGGCTCATTCCGGGCTTTTCACCCCCCACGGACAATATCAATACAACGGCTTCGTGTGCACTTACTGTGTTTTTCTATTATCACTATGTGGGGATCAGGAGACATGGATGGCGCTATGTTAAACAGTTTATGGGACCGTTTTGGCCGTTAGCCCCGCTGATGTTTCCCATTGAGATTATAAGCCATCTGGCCCGTCCATTATCGCTGTCTCTCAGGCTGTTCGGAAATATGACAGGGGATCATCTGGTTTTGATGATCTTTTCCAGTTTGATCCCATTACTTGTCCCCATCGTGGCGCTTGGCCTTGGAATGTTTGTTTCTTTCATTCAAGCATTAGTGTTTATTCTTCTTTCAATGATGTACCTGTCTGGTGCGCTTTCTGAAGAACACTAGTTAAAAAAACTGCTGGTTTTCAAGTTTTTCTAATAATCTCAAATAGAAAGGAGGGTTGCGGATGAGGCGAAGGGGTATTGTGTGTTTTCTTCTTTTAATTTTCACCTTGTTTTCCATTGTTCCACTGGCTTTTGCGACAGAAGAGGCCGGGGCACTGGATTCCACTGTGAAGAGTGCTATTGCGATAGCCTGTGGATTTGCCATTGGAGTTGCCGCCTTTGGTGGCGGAATGGGACAAGGTAGAGCCATCGCGGCTGGACTTGAAGGTATTGCCAGAAATCCAGGGGCTTCGGGTCAGATATTGACGCCAATGATTATCGGTCTTGCGTTGATTGAATCCCTGGTTATCTATGCTCTTGTAATATCTTTTATGCTTTATGGAAAACTGTAAAGATTTTTTCCCCAGTTGTTGAGCTTGTGGGTTGATTGGGCAAGAGTGTGAATGGTTCATGAACTTTTTTGCTATTGGCTTTGAAGGCACCGCCCTTAAGTGCCTTCAAAGCCAATGTTAGGGACGGGGCCGAAATAACTTTCTCAAATTGGCGCTCAGATTTAGGTTAGGTTTGTTCGATCTGAAAGCGCAAAACCGCAGGAATAGTTTGACCTATTTCGAGGATTTTGTGCTTGAAGATCGGGCAAAGATGGCCTGAAGATAAGATGCACAAATGGGGAAGTTATTTCGGCCTCGTCCCTTAGTTTTAATTTGTGTGAATCACCTTCCTCAGAAATTGACCGGTATAGGATTTATGAACACCGATCAATTCCTCTGGCGTACCACACGCCACCACTTCACCACCTTTCTCTCCACCTTCCGGACCCAGATCAATGATAAAATCTGCGGTTTTTATAACGTCGAGGTTGTGCTCTATTACAATAACCGTATTCGCTGCGTCCACAAGTCTATTCAATACATTCAGTAACTTCTGAATATCGGCAAAGTGGAGGCCTGTGGTGGGCTCGTCCAGTATGTACAGGGTTTTGCCTGTACCCTTCTTGCTTAACTCCTTTGCAAGCTTCACTCTTTGGGCCTCTCCTCCGGACAGGGTAGTCGCCGACTGTCCTAATTTTATGTAACCTAAGCCCACTTCAGAAAGGGTTTGGAGTTTTGCTCTAATCGTTGGGATCCTGCTGAAAAAAGCAAGGGCCTGGGTTACCGTCAAGTCCAAAATATCGGCGATATTCTTACCTCTATATTCTATCTCCAGTGTTTCCCTGTTGTACCGTTTTCCCTTACAGACCTCACACATAACATAAACATCGGGGAGAAAATGCATCTCTATCTTTATTAGGCCGTCGCCCTTACAGGCCTCACACCTTCCCCCCTTTACGTTGAAACTGTATCTTCCAGGCCTATACCCCCGGGTTCTCGATTCCGGGAGCTTGGCGAACAGCTCCCTGATATGGGTGAAAAGTCCGGTATAAGTTGCTGGATTAGAACGTGGGGTTCTGCCTATGGGACTTTGGTTTATATCTATGATCTTGTCGACATGTTCAAGGCCTTTAATCTCCATGACTTTGCCGGGTCTATCTTTGGACTGATAGAGTTTTTGAGCTAATGCCCTGTATAAGGTATCGATTACCAGTGTACTTTTTCCTGAACCGGAAACTCCTGTTACACAGTTGAGCAATCCAAGGGGGACCTTAACCGATATCTCTTTCAGATTGTTTTGGGACGCGCCATTGATAAGCAAGTACTTCTTGCCTGGTCTCCGTCGTTTGGCTGGCACGGAAATAGACAGGTCCCCGGACAGGTACCTTCCCGTCAGAGAACTACTATCCTTTATTATTTCTTGTGGTGTTCCAGAAAAGACTACCCTGCCCCCATCATCGCCAGCTCCCGGACCCATATCTACTATGAAGTCTGATGAAAGGATGGTCTCCTGATCATGTTCCACAACAAGCACGGTATTGCCCAGATCCCGCAGTCTTCTCAGGGTTTGAAGGAGTCTGATATTATCCCTTTGGTGTAGTCCTATACTCGGTTCATCGAGTATATATAGCACGCCGACCAGGGTCGAACCAATCTGGGTGGCGAGCCTAATGCGTTGTCCTTCTCCCCCGGACAGTGTAGCCGAAGCACGATCCAGGGTCAGATAATCCACCCCAACATTTAAGAGGAATCCTAGTCTTTCTTGAATCTCTTTCAATATCCGCCTGGCGATCTCCATGTCTCGCTCGCTCAGTCTGATATTACAGAAGAATTGGTAGGCATCACTGACTGAGAGTTTTGTTATATCAGAGATTGCCCGGCCGTTCACTGTAATGAAGAGGCTCTCCTGACGTAACCTACTTCCATGGCATTTGGGGCAAGGACGGTTGTTCACGTATCTCTCTATGTCTTTACGAATAAAGAGAGAGTCGGTTTCTCTGTACCGGCGTTCAAGGTTGTATATAACCCCTTCGAACGCTTTGTGGTGAAATGTTTTCTTTCCGTCTGATTCGAAATAAAATCGTATCTTCTCTTCTCCGGAACCATAGAGGAAGACGTGTTGAACTTCGGGGCGGAGGTCTTTGAAGGGAGAATAGATGTTTATCGTGTAATGCTCACACAAGGCATCCAACATCTGATGAAAGTAAGTCGAGTTTCTCCTGACCCATGGAGAAATTGCTCCTTCTCTCAGGGAGAGATCGGGGTTTGGTACAATGAGCTCAGGATCAAAGTACATGGTCGTGCCCAATCCTCCGCAAACAGGGCATGCCCCATAGGGGTTATTAAAGGAGAACATCCTCGGGGTTATCTCCGGATAACTTATTCCGCAGTCTACACAGGCAAATTTTTCGCTGAATATTAGTTTCTCCCCTTCGATTATCTCGATTTTGACAATCCCTTGAGAAAGTTTCAGACCGGTTTCCAGAGAGTCTGCAAGCCTTTTTTTTATACTTTCTTTCATGATGAGCCGGTCTATTACCACGTCTATGTGGTGCTTTTTGTTCTTATGGAGGATGATTTCTTCACCCAGGTCTCTTATCTCCCCATCAATTTTAACCCTGGCATAACCATCCTTACGTAATTGATTTAACTCCTTCCTATATTCTCCCTTCCTCCCCCTGACGATCGGCGCTGAGATGATGAACCGGGTCCCCTCGGATAATCTCATCACTTGATCAACGATTTGCTGAACGGTTTGAGAGAGAATCTCTTTACCGCACTTATAGCAATGGGGTTTGCCAACCCTGGCGAATAATACCCGGAGATAGTCATAAATCTCCGTGACCGTTGCCACAGTGGAACGAGGATTCTTGCTGATAGGCCTCTGCTCGATAGAGATGGCCGGTGACAGTCCCTCAATGGAATCAACGTCAGGTTTTTCCATCTGTTCCAGGAATTGGCGAGCATAAGCCGAGAGAGACTCCACATATCGTCGTTGACCTTCAGCATAGATGGTGTCAAAGGCAAGGGTTGATTTTCCGGAGCCACTTAATCCAGTAATCACCACAAGCTTATCCCGGGGAATTTCCAGATCAAAATTCTTGAGGTTGTGTTCTCGAGCCCCTTTGATTATTATCTTGTTGGTTATCATGATTATTTACCCTCAAATATATTGTCCGCACGATGCCCAGATATTCATCTTCTGGTCACATGGAAGAATCAACCCCTTAAGGTAATTCATTGTGACTTGAATTGCAAAACAAATTCCACGCACAGTAACCGCTATTAGCTTTTGAGAAGTTGCTAAGGGACGAGGCCAAAATTTCCTTGATTTTGGAGGTGGGTGCGGATAATATTGCACAAAAAGTTGGAAGATAGTAGCATTGATCTGCATTTATTTTCAGGAGGTGCAAGAGATGGAAGGTAGCTTTGATCCAAGATTTCCGTTAATACAAGACGCAGATCTTGATGGGAAGATCGTTTTATTGAGGGTTGATCATAATGTGGTCAAAAGAGGTGGCATAAGAGACCCTTACAGGATCGACTGTACGTTAGGGACGATCTACAACATTGTGGAAAGGGGAGGGCGCCCTATACTGATGACCCATGTGGGCAGGCCCCGCAACAAAAAGACAGGAGAGATCAATTGTGAACCGGGCAATTCTGTTAAACCTATTGTAGAGTATCTGGAACGCAAACTGTACATCAAGTTTCATATACCTGAGTTTAATACGGACTCTCCCAGAGGGATTCCAAGTATAGATACATCTATAAACCTGGCCATAAAGGACTTGATGAATAGAAAGATAGGGGGAATATATCTTCCCAACACAAGATGGTTTCAGGGAGAAGAGGGTGAGGGACGTGTTCGGGAAAACTTTGCCTTACAGCTTGCGGGCTTGGCAGATGTCTTTGTCAATGATGCCTTCGGGAGTTGGCGCCCCAGTGCTTCAACATACGATATAACAAAACACCTGCCCTCATTCTCTGGATTCCTGATGCAACAAGAGATAGGCCATCTAAGGCATGTGTTGGAGCCCACCAGGCCCTTTGTAGCCGTTGTTGCCGGCGCTAAATATGATACCAAAATAGGACCGTTAAAAGAGATCTATAAGAAAGTGGACCATCTCATCCTTGGCGGTCTTATTTACAACACTTTTCTGAGCGCCAAGTATGGTGTTAAAATCGAGGGTGTCTCCGAGTCCGATATTATTGCCGCCCAAGAATTGGTTGAGGCCGACAAGAAGAATCATAAGGTGGTTGAGCTGCCCTACGTGGTTGAGTCGGATACCCCTGAAGGAAAGATTGAGGGGAAATACAGAACAATATCCATCAAGGATTTTAAAAGGGGAAAGAGAGTTGGATATATAATGGATGTTGATCCCAGATCCTTTGATGACACCACGGTATCAGGTCTCATAAGAGAGGCTAATACGATCTTCGTAAATGCAGTAATGGGATTTACCCCCCATTTTACAGCAGGTTCCGAGGCACTCGATAGGACTATTGACCAGAACAGAGAGGCGAAGAAGCTGTACGGTGGCGGAGATACATTACAGGAGTTCAAAGATCTTTGTCCCGGGCTGTATCTTGCGGTATTACATAATGCTCAGTATTATTTTTTCACAGGGGGAGGGACCGTCCTAAAGGCAATACAGGAAGGCACTCCATACGGCCTAGAGCCCATAAAGGGTCTGATGGAAAACGGAGGAAGGCAACCAAAATAAATATGTTCGTCCCCGTCCCTTATTTGGATGATGGCAAGGCGATTATTTCAGGGTGAAAATTATTGCTTGACAAATATTGCCATTTATAATAAAATATTACGCTTTTAATAATTGTGCTTTTCCGTCGGTAAGACAAGAGATATCATTATTATAATTGAGTCGTCCCATCTAGCGTATTCATCAATTAACTTCCGTATTCATTTCGTGTAGTTATGACTGCATTCCGACAGCGGGTCCAATAATAAGGGACGGGGACGAAATAACTTCCTCAAGTTGGCGCTCAGATTTAGGTCAGATTTGTTCGATCTGAAAACGCAAAACCGCAGGAATAGTCGAACTATTTTGAGGATTTTGTGTTTGAAGATCGGTCAAAGATGGCCTGA
>DAOWME010000112.1 GCA_030643245.1 Deltaproteobacteria bacterium | reverse complement strand
TAGGTCAGATTTGTTCGATCTGAAAACGCAAAACCGCAGGAATAGTCGAACTATTTTGAGGATTTTGTGTTTGAAGATCGGGCAAAGATGGCCTGAAGATGAGATGCACAAATGGGGAAGTTATTTCGTCCCCGTCCCTAACCTAAAAGAGATGAATAAGCATACATTACAGGTTCTCGAATTTGACAGTATATTGAGTCTGTTAAAGGGATTTGTTACATCCGATCTGGGGAGATCGCTATGTGAATCCCTGAGACCAAAAAGAGACATCTGGGAGATTCACAAGCTCCTCGATGAAGTAACTGAGTTAAAAGAAGTCTTGGAAATCTATGGGGATATCCCCATAGGCGGTATTAGGAATGTTGAAGAGTGTGTCGGAAAGACACGGGTCGAAGGGGCTGTCCTCAACCCTTTTGAGTTTATCGATATCCTCAGCACACTAAATGCGGCTCATGCGCTTAAAGGGTTTTTTAAAAGGCTGGGGGATAGTAGATACCCCTTAATCAGGGAAATGGAAAATAGGCTTATTTTATTACCCGATTTACAAGGCAAGATAGAACGAACCGTAGGGCCTAGAGGGGACATACTGGATAGTGCCAGCCCAAGGCTTCAGGAGATCAGGGCAAAGATAAAGCGCCTCAGAGCAAAGATACAGAGATCTTTAGATAATTTGTTTGTTCAGAATTCATCCCATCCCTTCTTCCAAGAAAGGATTATTACTATTAGAAATGGAAGATATGTTGTCCCGGTTAAATCGGATTTTAAGGGCCAGATTCAAGGCATTATTCATGACCATTCTCACAGCAAGGCAACATACTTCATCGAACCGACCTTTACCATTGAACTGAATAATGAGTTAGGCCTTTTTTCCAAGGAAGAGAAAGACGAAGAACTTAAGGTGCTGAAGAACCTGAGCAAGGATATTAATGCAAATTGCCAGGAAATTATAGCAACTCTGGAGGTTTTGGGAAAGATCGATCTTACGTATGCCAAGGCAAGATACAGTGTCGCATTGAATGCAAGGAAGCCCATCTTAAATAAGGAAGGACGGGTCAATATGATCAATGCGTATCATCCGTTGTTGCTCTTTCTCCAGGGCGGAAGCAAGGATGTGGTTCCTATAGACATTCATCTTAATAAAGGTTGCAATACTTTGATAATTACGGGAGCAAATACCGGAGGTAAAACCGTTGCCTTGAAGACAGCTGGAGTCCTAACCCTTATGGTGAATGCAGGCATGCATATTTGTGTGGCGGACCAAAGTGAGGTGGCAATCTTCGACGCTATCTTTGCTGATATTGGTGATGAGCAGAACATCGAGCAAGATCTCAGTACGTTTTCTTCCCATATCTCTCAGATCGTTGAGATTCTGGGTAGAGCTGATGAGTCATCACTTGTGCTACTAGACGAGATTGGAGGGGGGACCGATCCCGAAGAAGGGGCTGGTTTGGCGATGGCTTTGCTGGACCATTTCAGGGGGAAGGGGTCCCGGATCATAACCACGACTCACCTTAACTTGTTGAAGGCATACGCGTATCTCCATGAGGATGTGGCGAATGTGTCCGTTGAGTTTGACCCGGATACTATGGAACCCAGGTACAGCCTGATATATGGCGTTCCGGGTGAAAGCAATGCATTGGTGATCGCCAGGGCATTGGGTGTCCCGGGAGAGATCCTGGATGATGCCTTGGGTTATATGACAGACAATAATGATAATATAGGGAGCTTAATCAGGGCCCTAGAGAGTTCCCAGACGGAGATCTTGGAAGAAAAAAAGGAGATCAAGCGATTGAAGGATACCGCTTTGGCTTGTCAAGAACAGATAGAGTCTTTGCTTGAGAGTATCCAAGAGAAAAGGGAAATAATACTGCTGGAGACTGAGAAAAGGGCCGGAACTCTCCTGAGGAAGACTGAGGATGAGGTAAGGGAGATAGTAAAGGACCTGAAGAAGAAAGGGAAAGACGGTGTTCATGTGATAGACGAACGACTCCACCATCTAAGGGACGAAATCAGTGTGTTAGCGCCCGTTATTAACATAAAAGAAGACAGAAGACATTCCTTAAATCTGAAGAGGGGTGATGTAGTGAGGATCACCCCTCTTTGTAAGGAGGGGGTGATAGTAAATGCAAAAGAAGGGTCCAGCCAGGTGGAGGTCCTTATTGGAAATCTGAAGGTTAAGGTCCGTCCCGATGATCTTGAACGAGTAAAAGGGAAACCGCCAAAGGAACCTGGAATTGAGAGAGGAATGCCCTTTGCTGCCGCGACCACCGGGTCGACGGACAAAATAAATGTTATAGGGATGAGGGTATTTGATGCGTTACCATTGGTTGATAAGGCTATAGATAGCGCTATACTGAGTGGTATAGAGAAGCTGGCAATCATTCACGGAATTGGTACAGGGAGATTGAGAGAGGCTATTTGCAGCCATCTAAAGGCTCACAGCCTTGTAGAAAATATTGATTCAGCAGACCTGTCACACGGTGGGGCCGGTGTTACGGTTGTAGAAATTAGGAGCTGAAAACCTATAGAACAGTTGGAGACACGATATGGCCCATTATATCCCTGACGAAACAATCGCAGCGTTACAAGAGAGGGCAAATATCGTAGACGTAATATCGGATTATGTTTCGCTCAAGAAGGTGGGGAAGAACCATAAAGGCTTATGCCCATTTCACTCAGAAAAAACACCCTCTTTCATGGTGAATGAAGAAAAGCAAATTTTTCATTGTTTTGGATGTAATAGCGGTGGAAATGTATTTGGTTTCTTAATGAAGATGGACCATTTATCCTTTCCTGAAGCTGTGAGAGTACTCGCCAGGCGATTCGGAGTTGCTATTCCCAAGATGAGGTTGTCTGACGCAGATCAGAGGAGAATTCTTAAAAGAGAGAAGCTGTATGATATAAATGAATCGGCACTTAGCTACTATCGGCATCTCTTGATGAATGAAAAGGAAGGGAAGGAACCCAGGGCATATCTTACGAACAGGGGTATTGGTAATGAGGTTATAACCAATCACAGGCTGGGATATGCCTCGAATAGCTGGGATGGTTTGCTCAATAATCTCTCAAGAAAAGAGGTGTCATTATCGTTAGCTGAAGAAGTCGGATTGATCATACCCAAGAAAACCCAAGGTTTTTACGATCGCTTTAGGGCGAGGATAATATTTCCCATAATTGATACTCATGGCAAGGTGTTAGGTTTTGGGGGGAGAGTGTTGGACGATGCTCTCCCCAAGTACCTCAATTCACCGGAATCTCCCCTCTACAATAAGAGTAGTAGCCTTTATGGACTGCATGTTGCCAAAGATTTTATCAGACATGAGGATAAGGTACTAATAGTGGAGGGATACTTAGACCTATTGAGTTTAAACCAATGCCACATAAGAAACGTTGTGGCTACATTAGGGACTACTATCACTGAAAACCATGTGAAGACATTGAAGATATACACAAAGAACATGATTACCATCTTCGATGCTGATGAGGCCGGAGAGAAAGCAGCGATCAGGAGTCTCGATATTTTTTTGAAAAACGGTGTTTCTCCCAAGATAGGAGTACTTCCACAAGGTTTTGACCCGGATAGCCTGGTCAAGGAGAGAGGAGGAGAGAGTTTTAGAGAAATCGTCACCGGTTCTATGCCGCTCGTAGAGTTCCTCATTGACAGGACAATAAAAAAACATGACCCTTCTTCTGTGGAAGGCAAGAAACATATAATAGATGAGATAGCGCCCTTTCTGGCCAAGATGGAAAGCACATTGGAGAGGAACCTTTACGCCCAAGAGGTGAGCAGTCGATTGGGTATCAAAGAGGATATTATATTTTCCCAGTTTGGGAAGGCAAGGAGGGAGAAGATCGATTTACAGAGGGAAGATATTCCCTTTTTGGGTGACGATCTAGCTGAGAGGGTCTTGCTACAATTGATGTTATTGAAAGACGAGCTTGTTCGGAGAATTGAGGAAGAAGCAATAGTAGAAGAGTTTACCAATAAACTTTACCGCGAGATAGGGTTGTTGGTTTTAGATATGTTCAACAGGGAAGGACTGGTAGATTCCACAAGAATAATCAACCTCATGGGTGATGAAGGCTCTAGAAGCTTAGTTTCTCGGTTGTTGCTGGAACAAGAGAGTATTGTAGATGTCCAAAAGACCCTCGATAACTGCATCTATAAGGTCCGGATGAACAAGATTAAGGAAGAGAGAAAGATACTGAACCGGAAGATTAGAGAAGCCCACGAGAAAAAGGATGAGAAACACTTAAGGGAACACATGATCTCCAGACAAGAATTGATTAACAGGGAAAAAGATTACAGACGTGATTTTTCCTGCGTTGTTGCCTAGGATACGGGAAATAGTAATTTTCTAGGTCAGATATTTTGAAACTCATTTGAATTATGCCTTTTAGCCATTTGTAGCTCATAATTGAGTTTCAAAATATCTGCTGAGTGTTGGTTTCTGTCTATAAGGGTATGTATAAGGAGGAATGTTAATGCCCAAGAAGACGAAGATAAAAGAGGTAAAGCAGCTGATCAATATGGGTAAGGAAAAGGGCTTTCTTACGTATGATGAGGTGAACAACATACTGCCGTCAAATATTGTGTCCGAGGAACAGATCGAAGACTTAATGGCTATGTTCAATGAGATGGACATCGAGGTTGTCGATGCTGCACAAAAGGGAAAAGTGCCGAAGGAGAAGGTTAGGGCGGTAGACGTAGGAAAAAGAAGGCTTGGTTTACAGGGAGAACCCTATAGTAGAGCAAATGATCCGGTGAGAATGTATCTCAGTGAGATGGGGTCGGTTTCCCTCTTGACACGAGAGGAAGAGGTCGAGATAGCAAAGAGGATTCAAGCGGGGGAGAGGGAGGTTGCAGAAGGGGTCTTAGATTCTGTAATCGCCGTGAAGGAAGTGATTGCCTTGGGTGAACAACTCAGAAAGGGTAAGGTTGGCATTAAGGAAATAGTAAAGAGTCAGGATCAGGAGGGTTATTTTAACCCGGAAGAGCATGTTCAAAGAGTTCTGACCCTTATTGATAAGGTAAAGGAACTCATTGAGAAGCATAGGGATATTCATAAACGATTAACACAAGAAGACGTGCCCCCTCTTCATAAGGAAGAGCTTCACAAGGATAGTGTCGAAAACAGGGAGAACATTGTACGATTATTGCTGGATATAAATATCAACAGGAAGCAGATTGAAAGAATTGTCAAGAAACTGAAAGAATACAATCGCGGGATTGAAAAGGCGGAAGAGGAGATTACGGGAAGGGAAAGAACCCATGGGTTAGAGCTTAAGGACATAAATAAATTAGTCAAACAGATGCAAAAGGGAAGTGGGGCAAAGTCTGATGGATCTGTTGCTGAGAGGATGGGACTGACGAGAGAAAGATTAATAGAACTGGAGAAGCTAGTAAAAAAAGCAGAAAAGAACGTGGCAGGAACGGGATTGCCGATTAATAGATTGAAAGAGATTCGCATCAGGAAGATTGAAGAAGGGGAAGCCAAGGCAAAGCAGGCAAAGACAGAGCTTATAGAAGCTAACTTGCGTCTGGTGATAAGTATTGCCAAGAAGTATACGAACCGTGGCCTTCAGTTTCTGGATCTGATCCAGGAAGGAAATATTGGCTTGATGAAGGCAGTGGACAAGTTTGAATATCAAAGGGGATATAAATTCAGCACCTATGCTACCTGGTGGATTCGCCAGGCTATTACACGCGCAATAGCGGATCAGGCCAGAACCATCAGGATCCCTGTTCACATGATTGAGACCATCAATAAACTAATCAGGACTTCCAGATATCTTGTTCAAGAAATGGGCCGGGAGCCAACGCCCGAAGAGATTGCGATAAAGATGGAATTGCCTTTGGAAAAAGTCAGGAAGGTATTGAAGATAGCCAGAGAGCCCATTTCATTGGAGACCCCTATTGGTGAAGAGGAAGACAGTTACCTCGGGGATTTCATTGAGGACAAGAAAATTATAACGCCAAGCGAGGCTGTTATTAATCTGAACCTATCCGAGCAGACGAGAAAAGTGCTTTCCACGCTTACACCCAGGGAAGAAAAAGTGCTTAGAATGAGGTTTGGTATCGGTGAGAAGGCTGACCACACGCTGGAGGAAGTAGGTCAGGATTTTTCTGTTACTCGGGAGAGAATCAGACAGATAGAAGCAAAGGCCCTGAGAAAATTACGGCATCCCAGTAGAAGCAAGAGGCTCAAGAGCTTTATAGAAAAATGAACCATCTTTTTACTTGACAAAGGATGTGAATTTATTTATCTTTTGTTATCTGAAAGGGCTATTATTTATCCTGAAGAGGGCCCATAGCTCAGCTGGAAGAGCCACCGGCTCATAACCGGTAGGTCCCTGGTTCGAACCCAGGTGGGCCCACCAATTATTTATTCTATCCATGGTACGAGAGGAGGGTGTTTCTTGAAAAGAACTCTTTATAGGTTCATGGAAGATAAGAGGGAAAGGGTGAATGGAAGTGCACCTTTCAGGTGCACTTTTCTTGTTTTTGGGCGAGATGAATTGTTTTTTTAGGGGCCTATAGGTTTTCAGATATGAAATTTCACAAGGCCAGAGGGAGGAATCCGAGTAAGTCGTACATTTTGAGTACGTCGTCGAGGCTTCCGACCGATAACGCAGTGAAATTTCGGGATGGTTCCCTTCGCTGTGATATATACAAGATATTTGTGGGGAGTAAAATTTATGTTTTAGTCCATCGCATGCATGGTAGTTTCCAAAATATGAATGGCAATAGATAAAAAAGGTATAGATGCTGTCATTATGACCCGCAAATAACTCTTTCAGCTATCACATATTAGGGAATCATCCCGAAATTTCATATATGGAAGTCTATACCACAGAATAAGATCGCAGACTTTGGTTAAGGGGGAGGGTATTGCATCCACAGGTTAGTGTTCTGGTGAAGCTTCAGGCCATAGATTTGAGCATAGAAAAGATTGAGGAAACGAAAGAGGGGTATCCGAAAAAAACAGAGCTGTTAAAGGAGAATCTGAAGGAAAAGAGAAGGGTAACTGATCTGGAGAGGAAGAAACTGGAGAAACTGGAGCAAGACAGGATGCGAGAGGAGAGAATTTTGCAACAGGAGATCCAGAGGATTGAGAAATACGAAGAAAGGATGCTGTCCGTCAAGACTAACAAGGAGTATCAAGCAGCGCTGAAGGAGATAGCTTTAGCCAAGGAGTCCAATATTGAAAGGGAAGACAACATCCTCAATATTTTAGAGGAACTTGATGCATTACGAAAAGCATTGGGAGCGCAAGAGAAAGATTGTGAGAAAACATGCAGAGAATTCGAGAAGGAGAGCAATGAATCTGAAGAGAAACTAGAGAAGTTTGAGAGACAACTCGCACAAGAGACAAGAAGCAGGGAAAAACTTTTCTCGGAGATAGATGCTGAGGTACTCCGGATGTACAATAATATAAGGAAAGGAAGACATGGGATTGCCGTTGTCCGGATAAAAAACGGATTTTGTCAAGGATGTAATATGGGTATGCCACCCCAACTCGCCAATGAGGTACAGAAAGGAATAGATATGGTCTTTTGCCCGAGTTGCAATAGAATCCTTTACTGGGAAGAGATTTCCTGATTCAAATGGCCCCGAGCACTGAAGCTTGGGTTGTGGTTGATTGGTGTGATAAGAGATTGAAGAGAAAAGAAATTCCTGATAAAATAAAAATAGAGGTATTGAAACATCTGGCTGAGAATCTGAGTTTTAGGGACTTGGTTCAGAGATTCCCAATGGTTTCGACCGGGGATGTCCAGAAGATACTGTACCAGGCAACAGCGTTTTATGGAGGTGAAGGGGAGGATCTCGGTTTCCCGGATCTCGATGATTACTTCCTTTACACTGATGGCGCCTCCAGGGGGAATCCGGGAGAGGCCGGGGCAGGAGCGGTGATTCTGGATAAAGATGGTACTGTGGTGAAGGAAGTAACAGAATATCTTGGGGAAAAAACAAACAATACCGCTGAATACCGGGCGCTGATACTGGGACTTATGGAGGTCTTGAGGCTTGGAGGCAGTAAGGTTCAGATCTTTTCTGATTCGGAATTGATTGTTAAGCAGGTAAATGGTGCTTATAATGTAAGAAATCAGGGATTGAAGGTGTTGTACAATAATGTGAAGGAATTGCTGGAAAAATTTGTCCAGTATGACATAAGATATATCAGCAGAGAAAAGAATCGCCATGCTGACAGACTTGCCAATAAAGCCATAGATGAGAGAAGGGGGGAATGCTCTGGTCCTTAGTGGGACTGTGTAAAAAAAACAAACGTGCTAGAGCAGATCAAATGATCGCTGGTTCAGGCCGTAATGCGGACTGGACGAGAGGAAAGTCCGAGCTCCATAGGGCAAGGGTGGTCCGTAACGCGGACTGTCCTGGGAAACAGGATAAGGAAAGTGCCGCAGAAAACAAACCGCCCCTGATGGTGGGGCTCAACGTATTTGGGTTGCCATCCTGTGGGTAAGGGTGAAACGGTGAGGTAAGAGCTCACCAGTCCCTGTGGTGACATGGGGAGCTAGGCAAACCCCACCTGGAGCAAGACCAAATAGGTCCCGTCTTCTCCATTATGGAGAACAGGAACGGCCCGTTCAAGATTTGGACGGTCTCCACCCCGGGGACTTCTGAATGGCGGGACGGGTAGGTCGCTTGAGCCCGCTGGCAACATCGGGCCTAGATGAATGATCATTACCCCGGTTAAGGGCTTCGTTGATTTGCCTTAAGACTCTTCTGCGGGTCAGTAAAGCGCAACTGATCGGGGAACAGAACTCGGCTTATGATCTGCTTTAGCATTTTTATTATTTCTGATTTCTTGTTTTCATATAGGTAGTGTCCATCCATAAATGGACTTCTTGAGAAAAGGGCACGAGTTGGTTTCCAATTCAGAGATGAGCAATTTTTTCTCTGAGCAAGGCCGCACGACGGTTTGCGCCGAGGCGTACATGATCGTACGTCGCAGGCGGAAACCTGAGGAGAACGCAGCTCAGGGGAAAAAGGGCCATTTCTGGATGGAAACTAGGTAGTGCCCATCCATAAATGAGATATATTTTTTCAAGGTCAAGGAAGAAGATTTTAACCCCAGGAATACAAAGTATTTTGAGGATTAGAATCTAAGGGACGGGGACGAAGTAACTTCCTCAAGTTGGCGCTCAGATTTAGGTTAGATTTGTTCGATCTGAAAACGCAAAACCGCAGGAATAGTCGAACCATTTTGAGGATTTTATGTTTGAAGATCGGGCAAAGATGGCCTGAACATG
>DAOWME010000164.1 GCA_030643245.1 Deltaproteobacteria bacterium | reverse complement strand
TTTCAATCAAGCTATAACCTCCTCGGTTTGCTCAGTTTCAAGGTAGGTCTGCTTAGGGACGTGGCCGAAATAACTTTCTCAAATTGGCGCTCAGATTTAGGTCAGATTTGTTCGATCTGAAAATACAAAACCACAGGAATAATTTTGCCTATTTCGAGGATTTTGTGTTTGAAGATCGGGCAAAGATGGCCTGAAGATGAGATTTACAAATGGGGAAGTTATTTCGGCCACGTCCCTTAGCCTCTCTCACCAGGAATCATTCTCAAAATAACTCAAGATGTTTGCCAAAGATGACCCGGATCATTATTAATCTTCTAACCGCAAACGTCGCAATCTTTGAACATGTTCATAATGCAAAGTCTGAAACCGAAATTTTGGGATCATGAGGATGTGGCATCGGGCCCACGTAAAGATCTTTTCAACTTCCGGCGCATTTGGAAAATGACGGTCTTACTTACTGCCGGAGTTGCCCTTGTCCCATTGGTTCTTATGGCTACAATAGACTATAATGTAACGCAACATGCAATAGAGTCGGAAATTCTTTTGAGGACATCTCGTCTCGTCTCAAACACTCGACGCACCATTTCTTTCTTTTTGAAAGAACGAATGGCCGCCCTGGATTTCATAAATCAGGATAACAGCTTTGATGAGTTGAGCAATCCGGCGCGGCTGAAAGAGATTCTGAAAAACTTAAAGCAAGGGTTCGGTGGTTTTGTGGATCTGGGTGTGATTGACTCTTCAGGCAGACAGCAGACATATGTGGGGCCATATAAATTGGAAGGGAAAGACTATAGGGACCAGGAGTGGTTTAAAAAAGTACTAAAGCGTAGTATATTCATAAGTGATGTTTTCATGGGGTTCAGGAAGGTCCCCCATGCGGTAATCGCTGTCAAACGGGAACTGCCTAACGGATCTTTTTATGTGCTCCGGGCCACCATAGATACCGAGCGGTTCAATGAACTCCTCTCCAAACTCGAATTGGCCGGGTTAGGTGATGCCTTTATTATCAACTATGAGGGCATCCTTCAGACCCCGTCACGATATCATGGAATGATTTTTGGAAAAATCTTTCTACCTGTGCCGAATTATTCGGAAAGAACGCAGGTATTCGAGGAGAAAGACCTTAATGGGGAACCGCTTATTGTAGGCTACGCCTATATTGCACAGACACACCTTATCCTGATGATCATAAAGCACAAGGGCGAACTCATGAAGCCTTGGAACAGAACCCGTTTGGTGCTAATCCTTTTTCTGACAATTAGCATTATCATCATATTAGTTGTAACTTTAGGGGTAGCCACGTACTTGGTGGATAGTATCTATGTTGCTGACCGACAGAGGGTTATGACACTACATGAAGTGGAATACTCGAACAAGATGGCATCCATTGGACGGTTGGCAGCAAGCGTGGCACACGAGATCAATAACCCCCTTGCTATTATCAATGAGAAGGCAGGGCTCATCAAGGACCTGTTCATTCTCAGAGAGGGATACGCCAAAGACAAAAAATTGATGGGCCTTGTCGATTCGGTTATTTATTCTGTTGAACGGTGTGCGGCTATTACAAGACGTCTTTTGAGCTTTACGCGTGGCATGGAACTGAATATCCAGCTCCTCAACCTGAAGGAAGTTATAAATGAAGTCCTTGGTTTTCTCAGCAAAGAGGCTGAGTACAGGTCTATTGCAGTATCTGTGGACGTACCTGTGGACATTCCTCAATTGGAAAGCGACCGTGGCAGTTTACAGGAGATCTTTTTGAACCTTTTTAACAATGGGTTTGCGGCTATGAGTGATGAGGGGCATCTGGACATAACAGTCAGACAACAGGATTTGAATCATGTTTCGGTAACTGTCGCTGATGATGGGTCCGGCATCCCTCAATCACACCTTAAACGAGTCTTCGAACCATATTTCTCCACGAAAACGAAACGGGGCGGAACCGGTCTTGGCCTATCCATCACCTATGGTCTTGTTCAGAAAATTGGCGGCACTATCAGCGTGCAGAGCAAAGTAGGAAAGGGAACGAGCTTCTTCATCACTTTGCCGCTTCACATGAAGAAAGAGGGATCAAACGGATGAAAATACTTCTAGTGGATGATGAGGAGGAACTGGTTTCTACTTTGGCAGAGAGGCTGTCCCTCAGGGAAATAGACGCGGACTGGGTAACCACAGGAGAGGACGCACTGAAACGGGTGGATACCGAAGATTATGACCTCGCCGTGTTGGACGTAAAGATCCCTAAAACCAGCGGGATCGAGATAAAAAAAAAGTTAGCGGCAAAGTGCCCTGACATGAGATTTATCTTCATGACCGGCCATGGCTCTGAAGAAAATTTCAAGGCTGGTTCGGCAGAGGCAGGCCCTGAGTACTATCTCCCTAAGCCGGTTAGTATCAAGACACTTATAGAAAAAATAAAAGATGTGTTAAAAAAGTAAAGGGATATGTTATGAGCAGCAAAAGCGATATAATCGGCGAGACAGGTCTGCAATTCTTCGGGAAAGTGTCTGCCTCTATCTCACATGAAATCAAAAATGTCTTGGCCATTATGAATGAAAATGCCGGTCTTTTAGAAGATTATACACACATGCTCGAAAATGGGAAGCCAATCAACACGGAACTGTTCAAGACGCTGGCTGGAAAAGTTTTAAAGCAAATTCAACGAGCGGATGGAATTGTAAAGAGACTCAACCGGTTCGCCCACAGTGTCGATAATTTTGCAATGAGTGTCGACTTGGTTGAAATCGTTACGTTTATGGTTGAGCTTTCTCACCGATCGGCCTCCAGCCGAGGTGTGTCGCTGGAACCGAGTGCATCCACCGGCCCTGTAAAGATTACGACAAACCCATTTTTCTTGCAAAGCCTCATCTGGCTGTGCCTGGATTTTGCCATGGATATGGTCGATAATGGAAAAACCATCGGCATCATTACTGAAGAGAAGGAAAGGTGTGCATGGATCAGGTTCACTCACCTTAAAGGCCTGACAGGCATATCAATAGATGAATTTCCCTCAGAACGGGAAAAGGCGTTGCTCTCTCTCCTCAAAGCCGACCTTACAGTGGATGTCAATGCCGGAGAAATTGTCATTACCTGGCCCGAGGCATGATGGTTCAATTCTTATAACTCTTTAAAACCTAATACTGCAACCATTTATAAAGGAGACAGAAAGATGAAAACACGTGTATTGTTAGTAGATGACGAGAAGGAATTCGTAGAATCACTCTCCGAGCGCCTGACTCTTCGTGACTATGATGTGGGCATATCTACAAGTGGCGAAGATGCCCTGGAGAAAGTGAAGGGCTATAACTACGATGTAGTTATCCTGGATGTGCTGATGCCCGGCTTGAGTGGGATAGAGACCCTGCGTGAAATAAAGAAGGTGAAGCCACTAACGGAGGTTATCATGTTGACCGGAAATGCCACTGTAGAAACGGGCATTGAAGGGATGAAGCTCGGGGCCCTCGACTACCTTATGAAACCGTGTAATACGGAAGAGCTGGTCGATAAAATCGATATGGCCCAACAGAGAAAATACGAACACGAAGAACGCATCCGGGAGGCGAAGGTGCAAAGGATCATAGCCTCGCCCCGATCCGTTTTGCGAGAAGACTAGCCCCCAAGAGCGCTTTTTCATGAGGGTATCAAAGGTAAAGAGCTTTTGAACTTCAGCTTATGAGGGACATGATGGACTATCCAACAACAGAGAATCTCACTGGAGATACAGCGATAGGCAGATTGATGGCAGGCAACAGGAGGTATGTAAATGAAAAGCAGACACACCCCAATCAAATGCCCGAACGTCGGGCGGAGTTAATCGATGGGCAACGTCCTTTTGCCGTAATCCTGGGCTGTGCCGACTCCAGGGTGCCACCGGAGGTGATATTTGACCAGGGACTGGGCGATTTGTTTGTAGTAAGAGTTGCCGGCAATATAATAGACGACGTAGTCCTGGGAAGCGCTGAATACGCGGCCTCACATCTTCATACACCACTTATTATGGTGCTGGGCCATTCCCAATGCGGTGCAATAGGGGCTACTGTCGCAGGTGGCGATCTCGAAGGGCATATCCCAAGTCTGGCTGAGGCCATCCGGCCTGTCCTGGACAGCATACAAGGCCAGACCGGGGACCTGGTGGACAACACGGCCAGGGCCAACGCAAGGATAGTTTCAGAGCAGTTGAAGCAGTCAACACCTATTTTATCAGATCTGGTGAAAGAAGGTAACTTAAAGGTTGTTGCTGCATTTTATGATTTAGATACCGGGTTGGTAGAGGTTCTTACTTAGGGACAGTACAAACGGAGTCATAACCGATACAGGGGCATACAACCTGCCATGAACCGAGAACAAAAAGATGGCCGGAAGAGAATCACAGGCCACATTATCGTGGTTGACGACGATCAGATCGCATTAAAGAACCTCCGTCGTATCCTTGAAAAGGATGGACACAGCGTCTCGACCTTTAGTAACCCAGTGCGGGCACTGGAAAAATTGGAAGACAGACCCTGTGATCTCATAGTCACTGATCTCATGATGCCCTATCTCGATGGTATTTCTTTGCTAAATAGGGCAAAGCTTCTTTCCCCTTCTATTGAGGTGATTCTTGTTACCGGCTACGCCAGCCTGGACAGCGCCATAAAGGCCACCAGGCAAGGCGCATTTTACTATCTGGAAAAACCTTACACCCCGAAACGGGTGCGTGTTTTGGTTGAGCAAGCCCTTGAACAGAAGTTTTTAAAGGAAGAAAACGCAAACCACCGGATGGAAAAACCGGAGTTTTCCGGGATATGTCCTGTGATCATTGGAAAGAGCCCAAAGATTATACATGTTGAAGAAACGATCCGCCAAATCGCTCCTTCTGACTCCAATGTGCTGATCATAGGTGAAACAGGTACCGGGAAGGAACTCGCGGCCCGTGCTATCCATGCGCAGAGTCTTAGGGCACAAGGACTATTCGTTGCATTCAATTGCGGGGCCTTCAGCGAAGATCTCATTGCAAACGAACTCTTCGGACATGAGAAGGAGGCCTTTACAGGGGCGGCAAGCCGTAAGCAAGGGCTCCTTGAAATGGCAAACGGTGGGACCGTATTTCTGGATGAGATTGGGGATATGCCTCTCTCCATGCAGACAAAACTGCTCAGGGTAATCCAGGAGCGGGAGTTTTTCAGGGTGGGCGGCGCCCGACCTATACCCCTGGATATCAGGATCATTGCGGCCACTGCTAAAGACCTCAAATCTGCAATGACAGAAGGGGTTTTCCGGCAGGACCTCTATTTTCGCCTTAATGTGGTAAATATTGTTCTGCCGCGGCTTAGCGAACGCAAACAAGACATTCACCTGCTGTCCTATTACATGTTAGAAAAGTTCCGCCAAAGGATGAAGAAAGATATTACGTCTATTTCTAGAGGTGCCCTCACTCTCCTGGAGAATTACACCTTCCCGGGAAATGTGCGAGAACTGGAGAACATCATCGAGCGGGCCGTGGTTGTGTGCCAAGACAGCGTCATCAAGGTGAGTGATCTGCCTCCTGACCTTGCCGACCTAGAGTTCTTCTCCTACAAGAGGCCTGACAGCTCTTTGTTAAGCCTCGATGAACTAGAACAGGACTATATTCGTCACATTCTTAAGGTCACCGGCGGTATACGCACAAGGGCCGCCGAAATCCTGGGAATAGACCGAGCTTCCCTGTGGCGTAAAATCAGGAAATATAATTTGGGATAATATATTCGCTTTTGCAACTTACGTATTCGCTTTTGCAACAAATCATTCCTTCCCCAGCATAGTACCACGGCGATGAATAAAGATCTCGCCATGGTTGCAATTCGCAACAATATGTTCTGCCTTTTTCATTCCGCTAAATACCTTCATTGACTTTAATTCCAAATGGTTACGTAATAACAGACGCTTGGCACAGGTTTTGCTATTGTTTAGGTTGTTAATCGGATGATGAGGCAAAACCATGTTCCAGAGAATTCTGGTTGTGTTTGAAGATGAAAAGGTCTGCGATGATTCACTGACATACGCACGTGAGTTGGCCCTGCGCATGGATTCCGAAGTGACCCTTCTTATGCTTATTGAAATGGCCTTTCCGGATCGCTCCTATCTGGAATCCAAAAGAAGCGCCATCAATGACATTGAGGAACGGATGGGAAAACAGCTGAGTAAAATAACCGGCCGGTTCCTAAGGGAAAGAATCGCCATAAACGCGGCCCTGCGCATTGGGCATCCAGCAGAGGAACTTCTCAAATTCCTTGCTGAGAAACCGCCTTTTCAGGCGCTCATCTGGGGCAGCAGTGAATCTTTGCCTGAGAGCGGTCAGATTCGGAGGAGGCATTGGATAAGAAAAGTGGCCAACAACCTGGAATGTCCGCTATTAACGGTGAGCAGCAGGGATCACTCAAACGGCTTGCAGGAATGAGTGAAAGGACTCCGGATTTTAAGTCCGAATTTATCAAATTTCAGGCAATTTAGACAAATGTAGTTTAAACGAAATCTATAAAGGAAACTGTTTATGGAACCATTGACTACTGAAATGATCCTGGTAATGGCAATGATCGTAATTGCCATATTTCTCTTTATTGTTGAGTGGATACGGGTGGATGTTGTGGCTATCCTGATGATGGTGACCCTGCCCCTGTTGCATCTGGTCACACCCAAGGAGGCCTTCATTGGTCTGAGCAGCAACGCTGTGGTCTCCATAATTGCGGTGATCATCATAGGCGCAGGGCTTGATAAGACAGGGCTGATTAACCGCCTTGTGAATCCGGTGCTTCGCATAGCGGGGAAAAGCGAAAAGCGTGTTGTTATCGCAATTTCCCTGACAGTTTCCGGTATATCCAGTTTTATGCAGAATATCGGGGCGGCAGCGTTGTTTCTTCCTGCCATTCAGAGGGTAAGTAAACTGCGAGAAATTCCTCTTGGCAAGCTCTTGATGCCCATAGGCTTTTCCGCCATTTTGGGCGGCACTATCACACTGGTGGGCAGCAGCCCCCTGATCCTTCTGAACGACCTCCTGGAACCATTTGGCCTCAAGCCTTTCAATCTATTT
>DAOWME010000155.1 GCA_030643245.1 Deltaproteobacteria bacterium | reverse complement strand
CTTTCCCCCTGTTCTTTCTTAACGCTCACTAAAATGCTCAAACAGCTGCACGGATTAAAATTTAACCACCGTTGAATCTGTGCCGAGACCGTTTTTTTATTAGAAAGTGTAAACTACTTTATAGCTTTTATGAAGGATGCCGACTATTCCTGCGGTTTTGCGTTTTCAGATCGAACAAATCTAACCTAAATCTGAGCGCCAACTTGAGGAAATTACTTTGTCCCCGTCCCTAAGCAACATTGGGCTACAATGCTTTCGCACTTTCGTGTCAGCCTATCAATATCTATAAGGGTTGTAAAGGAGTTTTATGCTCAAAGGGTTGGATGCGCCGGTTCGTTTTCAACGACCGGTAGGCGGGCATTACATCTTGGGGAAGATTTTTTGGAATAAATCATGAAAGGCGAAATCAGCTTTGCCGGACCAATGCTCAAGTTCGATAACAATCTCCTGCGCGTGGCGACCTAAGTGCTTTGCAAGCCTTAAAACAAAAATTATTGGTGGAGGTGGGGGGATTCGAACCCCCGACCCCTGCCTTGCGAAGGCAATGCTCTCCCTCTGAGCTACACCCCCAATCTTGCGACCTGTGCAGTTACTCCCTCTGTGTCTTGAAGTGTCTCTGATGATGAAGTTAAGCGCCGGCAAGCGGTAAACCTGACCAACTGCACAGGTCGCAATCTTGCGGGAATCAAAGTCATCAGCTGCAAAACTCAAAGACTATGTCGTACAGTGCTCGAATCCCGTGAAGTAAACTGTCTATACTTACCCTTTCATTGTGGCCGTGCATCTTTTCGAGATGAGAAGAGAGGGAATCCCCCACCTTGAGTTGCGGGAATCCATATGCAGGGATCCCCTTTTCTCTGAAAAATCTTGAATCGGTAGCCCCGGCGGATATGAAAGGGATTAGTTTGGCCTCCGGATCGTGATTTTTCACGGTCGTCTCAATGATAGAGTATAGTTCAGTGGATATTCCCGACTCAGTGGGAACGGATGACCCGAGGATATCAATATCAAAGTCAGCAGAACCTCCGCACGCCTCTTTCAACTCTTGGATGATGCTATCTGGATTCTCACCGGGGAGCATCCTGCAGTCGATCTCGCAATAGCACTCGCTGGGAATGACATTGGTCTTATTTCCACCCCTTACAACAGTAGGGACAAAGGTATTGTAAAGCATTGAGTTCAGGATATCCTTCAACCCTTTGTCAGGTATTTCATCAAGGCAATCCAGAGAGGTCGTACCGTCGAGCAATCCCTGAAATCTCTCTTCTTTCATAAATCGCTGTTCCTTGGCAAAACTTTCTATGAACTTCGTTGTTATGGGAGATGTCTGCAATGGAGACCGATATTTGCTTATCCGCTCAATGACCGTGGCCATATCAGACACGCAGGTGGGCCCCCCCGGCATAGAAGCGTGGCCCGGTGTCCCCTGGAAGGTCAGCCTTATCCAACAGACGCCTTTTTCTGCTGTTTGACAGAGGTAGAGGTTTTTTCTGTTGACCGTAAGACCGCCGACCCCGCCCTCATTTACGACAGAGCCCGCGTTTATCAAATCAAAATGGTTCTTCGCCATCCATTCAGCGCCGTGTTTACCTCCTGCCTCTTCATCACCGGTAGCCAGGAATATAACATCTCTCCTGGACTTGAAACCACCTCTCTTTAACAAGAGGAGTACCATTAGTTCCATTACTCCGAGAGACTTGCAGTCAAAAGCACCTCTGCCCCATATTTCATCTTTGAGCACTTTTCCCGAGAATGGCGGGTAATCCCACTTGTCCGCTTCCGCTGGCACCACGTCTATATGATGTAATAGGAGAAGAGGTGATAAAGTCCCATCCCCTTTATACCTGGAAACGATATTTCCTCTTCCCTTTTCAGACTCCAGGACCATACATTCGAGCCCATCCCCCTTGAGGATTTCCTTTAAGAACAGAGCGCCCTTTATCTCGTTGCCTGGCGGATTGGTCGTGTCTATCCTGATATATTGACACAGAACCCTTACAGCTTCGGCCGTCACCTCCTGCCAGTTGATTTCTCTTGTTACCATTAGATCACTCTTCACTCCTAACTCTTCACTCTTCACTCCTAACTCTTCACTCTTCACTCTGTAACTCCGCAAGCCTTGATTCAAAATCTCTCTTTTCCTTCTCCACCCATTCCATCTCCGTACAGATATGATCTTTCAACCCTTCCAGCCCCAGGTTTCCTGTAGCGCCGATATGTTTCCTCGAAAGGATGTCCTTTTGAGAGTCGGTTACTTCGAGTTTGTCTATATTGGCGGCAACTTCCTTATAAGCGTCTCTGAAGGGCATCCCTTCCTCTACCAACTCCAACGCCCTGTCGGTTGCGAATATCTCCGGTGTACACGATCTATCTAAAACATCCTCATGTACTTCTAAACGAGAGATCACCAGATCACAGATCCGGATGGAAGAATCGACCAAGTCCATGCCCTTCAATAGCGGAGCTTTGGTCTCCTGGAAGTCCCGGTTATACCCGGACGGCAAAGCCTTGATAGTACCGGTAACCTGAAATAGATAGGAGATCAGGGTAGATGTCTTTGCTCTAATCAACTCCATACTGGCGGGATTTCTCTTTTGCGGCATTATGCTGCTGCCGCAGCAGAACTCTTGCGGGATACTAAAGTAGCCGAATTCCGACATACTGAATAGTATGAGGTCGGTTGCCAGTTTACTGAGATCCAACATAACCTGGACAAGGGGAAACAATACAATTGATTCTGTCTTCCCACGGCTGTTATTGGCATACAAAACATTGTTCTGAACCTTCCCAAAACCGAGAAGATCCGATGTGAATTGCCTGTCGATATTGAGAGGTACCCCGTAACTCGCTGCCGATCCGAGAGGACATTGGTCATTTATCCTGTACGCGGCCTTCATTATGACGAAATCATCGAGCATGGACTCTAAGATGGCACAGGCCCACAGGCCCACCGAAGAGGGCATGGCCGGCTGTGTATGCGTACGTCCTGGCATTATAACGGCTTCATTTCTCTTGCCGAACTCCCACAAGGTTTCGCAGAACTCCAAGAGTCTTCCTTGAATCTCAAGAAGCCTTTCCTTGGTATAAAGTCTGAGATCAACTATGACCTGATCATTTCTCGAACGAGCTGTATGGATCTTCTTGCCCAGTTCCCCCAATCTTTCGGTGAGATAGTTCTCTACCTTTGTATGAACATCTTCATCTTCCATTTCAATAGGGAACATGTTTCCCCTGTGGAGTTCCAATATCTCCAACAAGACGCCCTTGAGTTTCACAAACTCCTCTTCCGTCAATATACCTATCTTCGTAAGCATCATGGCGTGGGCTATACTTCCCAGCACATCCATCTTCACCAGATTACGGTCAAACAAAAAATCATCCCCGACCGTATACTTTTCAATCTCGTGGTCCAGTGAGTAGCCTTTCTCCCATAGCTTTGTCAATTCCCTCTACCTCTCTCCCAACTTCTCATTCCTCTGTGCCAGTATTTCAAAGGGTAGACCCCTAATATAAGCGGCATCAGCGCACATCCGCTGATCAAAGCCCTCGCTCTTGATCGACCTGATCTCCGGATAGAATAACCCTGTATGGCTTTCTCTCTCCAGGATATCTATATTCCCTTTGTAGAGTTTTATCTTGTATCTTCCGTTTACCACATTCTGAGACTGCGCGACAAAGGCATCCAGATCTTCCTTTAGTGGATGGTACGCCATGCCATGATAGATCAGGTATGCCCATTTCTGGTCTACCATCTGCTTGAATTGAATCTCGTCTTTAGTCAAACAGAACTGTTCCAGGTCTTGGTGCAGCTTGAGAATAACGGTTGCGGCCGGGGCCTCATATATCTCCCTGCTCTTCAAGTCCATAATCCCATCTTCAAACATGTCGATCTTACCTATAGCGTTCCTCCCTGCAATCTCGTTTAACTCAGGGACTAAATCTCCAAGGGGCATCTCCTTTCCGTTTAATGCGGTAGGTATCCCTTTCCGGAACTCCAATTCCGCAACCTCGGCCTTGTCCGGAGCCGACTCCGGAGACTGATACCACATCCATATGTCGTTCGGCAATTCCTGGTTCAGATCGATGGCCCCGCTGGCAATGGATCTACACCACATGGTCTTGTCATCTCCACCGGTTATCTGTTCTGTTACCAAAACCCCCCACTCTTTGCATAACTCCATCTCTTCCAACCTTGTCAAATCAAAATCCCTGACCGGAACGAGTATCTTCAGATTCGGGGCAAAGGTCTTGAATACATTGTGCATCCTGTATTGGTCATTCCCTTTGCCGCTTGAGCCTTCCAGGATGGCATCACAACCCTTGGAAACGGCTTCCTCGGCTACCCTTTTCGCTATAAGCTGACGAGTCATTGATGTTGAGACCGGATATCCAAGGTAATCCGAATTTGCCTGGATCGCTTTCCCTATCCACTTCTCTGTGAACTCATCCTTCGCCTCGATCCAGATCACCGGTTCGATGCCGAGTTCCGATGCCTTGACTCTACATTCTTCAATCTCATCCTCCCCCTGACCTACGTCCAGGGTTATGGGAACAATCTCCCCTGCTTTGTATTTTTTTCTCAGAAGTTCTATCGCCAGAGCGGAATCCAAACCTCCGGAAAAGGCCACGGCCACCTTGTGTACCTCCGGGACCTCAGTACGCTCCACCTTATCCAATATTTCTTTTATATCCACTAACTCTAACCTCCTCTTGTTTTTCGATCTGTGCAGTTACACAAACCTAGTATCGTGTCATGCGTGAAATATCGTATCAGGCGCTCGTCATTCCCACGAAGGTGGGAATCCAGTATTTCTGGCTACTTCGGCGCTTCTGGATTCCCGCTTCCGCGGGAATGACGGTCATCTTTGCGACATTACATAGATGACACGACACTAGTGTCTTGAAATTTCTCTGATGATTCAGTCAACATGATTGTGTTAAGCGGTAAACCGGCCCAACTGCACAGGTCGTTGTTTTTTAACGTCGCCAGATAATGCCCGCTCGTTAATACAAAATTCAACGATCCTACGAAGCGCCTATTCCGAGAATTGTCTCCGGGTTCCTGATCAACATCTTCGCGAATTGCGACCTTGTTATCCCCTCTTTTGAAAGTAACTTAACGAATTCCTTCAATGACCGACTGGGCCCAGGATTTCCCAATTGCCCGGCATCAGAAGTCAGGACACAATGATCAGCCCCTACTTCAATGATTTTGTCCGCCATCTCATCCAGTGGATAGTCATCCTCATTGTCCCTGTCGAGGTACATCACATAACAGTGCTCTATATATGCCCCCTTTCTTGCCAGCTTTTTCTGGATTCGCAGAGGCATCGCAATGTCCTTTTGATTTGGATGAGTGACTATTACTGTAATATCCTCTTTCAGCGCCTCGGACGTCAGCACTTCCGTTTCTTCCCAGGATAGATGCCCTGTAGCTATAATGCAATTCATCTTCTTTATCATCTTCAATACCCGTAAGCACTTGTCAAAAAGGGTATTATTCCAATCGATTACCCTCACAGCCTTAAGCTCTGTCTTTATCCTTGGGATGAATTCGGGATCCTTAACCCATTCCGGGGGGATCTCATAATTACTGTAGTTGTGCCTCAGGTGATTCTCCGCATGGATAGTAGGAAACCATACTACGATGGGAAACTCCCTGGACATCACTGATGAGGCATAGATAGCGCTCGGGTTAAATCCTCCCATAAAGTAGTTCATGGTGATAGATCCAAACAACTTCAGATCGCTGTTTCTATTTACAGAAGCGATTATGCCGGTAATTGTCGGAAAGCTGTGGGATTTCAAGACAATACCCGCAATCTTCCCTCGTTCTTCCTGCACTAACTGTCGGACATTATACTTGCGGGGTATGATGTCAGGGCCTATATGGAAATGAAGATCGTAGGATCTCTGTATCATCTTGTCTATTTCATCATCACGCATGCAAACTCTCCACAGTCAACTGAGATTGACTTACCACTCGTCCATTCTTCACTACATAAGGGATGATCTCCTGGCCACTTATGACCCCTCTTTTCGTTGCAGAATTGGTGACAAGCAAGTCAGCCCGTCTCCCTATGACAACCCCATAATCCAGACCCATTATCCTTGCACCATTGAGAGACGCTATGGAAAGTAAATGCGCAATATCCTCGATCCCGCTCATTCTCGTGGTAGTTGCCAGTACGTGCATCTCTCTTATCATGCTTCCATTACCCAGCGGGTAAAAGATATCCCTTATGTTGTCTGTACCCATTGCCACATTAATCCCATTTTCAACCAGATCTTTTACCCTCGTTATACTGTTGTAAGGCCGGAAACCTTGCCTATCCGGAAAATTTGTTATGAGGTTACAACTGGGGGTCACTATTATGTTAATTCCTGCTTCTTTGACTTTTTCTATTGTCTCCCTTGCCGTTTCATCACAAACCTTTGACAGAGAGATACAATGAGTGGCCGAAACCCTCCCCTCATACCCCTCCTCAATAGTTTTTTGCGCCAGATATGGTAACATGAAGTCTTCAGGGTCATTCGACTCGTCTATTTGAACCTCCAGCCCTCTGTCATGCTTCTTTGCGATTTCAAAGAGTATATTGATATGCCTCTTCTGTTCTTCCCCGGTCTTCTCCACCAAAGGAAGTCCACCCAGTAAGTCAGCGCCTCCCTTCAGCCGGTGGTCAGTCGGGGTCAAAGCCTCTTCCAGTAGTTCTCTCGTCCCGGGCTTCAAAACCCCTTCTTGAGGAAAGGCACATATCTCCATATCTACAATCCCGTCATACTCTTCTTTCAGTTCACATATTGCAGTTAAAGGCAGCAGCTTTGCAGTAAGGTCAATATCCACCTGAGTCCTTATGGCTGTGGTACCCTGCCTGACCATCTCTCTCACTACATTACCGGCCCTTTCTTTCATCCCCGGAATTGTATAGTTTTCTTTGAATTCTCGTATCAGTCTCCTATTCTCATCCAACGTGCCTCCAAACTGGTCAGGTCTCATCCGGGATAGAAGATCCGCTTTATCCAAATGTGTATGGGAATTCACAAAGCCTGGAATTACCAATTTGTTCCCTGCATCGATCTCCGTCTGTCCTGAGTGCTCAGGCCCTCCCGATGCTATCGTGCCGATGACCAGGATATTTCCATCCTTCATGCCGATATCCACAGGCATGTCACCGTCTTCCAACCTTGCATTTCTGATGATCAAGTCGTAGAACATCTGGGAACCTATAGCTTAGGGACGTGGCCGAAATAACTTCCTCAAGTTGGCGCTCAGATTTAGGTCAGATTTGTTCGATCTGAAAATACAAAACCACAGGAATAGTTTTGCCTATTTCGAGGATTTTGTGTTTGAAGATCGGGCAAAGATGGCCT
>DAOWME010000129.1 GCA_030643245.1 Deltaproteobacteria bacterium | reverse complement strand
GCGAGGCCGAAATAACTTCCCCATTTGTACATCTCATCTTCAGGCCATCTTTTACCGATCTTCAAACACAAAATCCTCGAAATAGGCAAAACTATTCCTGTGGTTTTGTATTTTCAGATCGAACAAATCTGACCTAAATCTAAGCGCCAACTTGAGGAAGTTATTTCGGCCACGTCCCTTATCATCATTGATGCGAGTCCCCGCCGACAAGCGCATGATGCGGACGGGGGTTGCCCTGCATGAATGTGATCGGGCACAAAAAGTGGAGCGGTTGATGCGTTGGCCCCTTTGATCGGTTAGGTTTTCAGAACATCAGAGCAGTAATGAAATAATTTGATACAAGGATTACCAAGGAGGAGAATACCACCGCTCTCGTTGTAGACTTACCAACCCCTTCGGCTCCACCACGGGTGTAGAACCCTTGATAACAGCTTATGACGGCGATTATCATCCCAAAGATGCAGGCCTTAAAAAGGCCAATATATATATCATCCAGCTCCATATAGTCCCAGGTCCTCTTGATATAAATTGTAGGATTTGTCCCCAACACTTTGACGCTTACCAGGTAACCACCCGAGATCCCAAATATGTCAGAGAAGATAACCAAGAGCGGCATTACAAATAAGGTGGCCAAAAACCTGGGCACAATGAGATACTTGACAGGATTGGTTGCTAATGTGTAAATGGCATCAATCTGTTCGGTAACATTCATTGTACCCAGTTCAGCAGCCATGCCGGCTCCAACCCTGCCTGAAACCATTAAACCGGAAAGCACTGGCCCGAGTTCTCTGACCATGGATAAAGCAACCACTGTACCTACGAATGCCTCGGCATTGAATCTCCGAAACCCGGTGTAACTCTGCAGGGCCAAGACCATCCCCGTAAAGATGGCCATTATGAGAACCACAGGAAGTGAATTAATCCCCACCTCTTCCATCTGCCGCAATATGTTCCTAAGGTTTAGAGGGGGGCGAAATGTCCACATAAGGATTTTAAAGAAGAAAACCATCACCTTTCCGGATTCTTCAATAAAACGTAATACTGTGGATCCAATAAATTCGAAGAACTTAGACATCAAATTCTCTTGTAATTCTCTTTCCTTCTTTTATGTAGATCCTGGGAACACGCTTGCTCACTCCGCAAAAGATCTCATAAGAGATAGTTTGAGCCCTTTCCGCAATATCATCTGCAGATATCTCACTCTCTCCCTGCCTGCCCAACAAGACTACTTCGTCCCCCACATGCACATCAGGTACCCCGGTAACATCGACCATGATCATATCCATACATACCGTTCCAACTACCGGGACTCTCTTTCCCCGAATCAATGCCTCTCCCTTGTTGGAGAGCAGCCTGCTGTAGCCGTCTGCATAGCCTATAGGCAAGGTGGCTATGATCGACTTTCTACGGGTGACAAAAGTACGCCCGTAGCTGATGTCAAAGCCTGGGGGGACCGTTTTTATTTGGATTACTTCTGTCTTTAGAGTCATAATCGGTTTTAACGTGATCTTTTTAACAAACCTGGTACATGGGTAAGCGCCATACAGTATCAACCCGGGGCGAACCAGATTATAAGGGCAAGGTGTTAAGTCAATAGTTGCCGCACTATTGGCAATATGCCTCAAAAGGGGAGAAGGCCCGATCAAATCTATCTCCTCGAGTGACTCTTTGAATTTACGTAGTTGCAAGGAAATGAAGTCCAGGTCTTTCTCGGTATCTCCATTAGCCGTTGATAGATGGGAGATCACCCCCTCAACCTCTACATTCTCTATTTCTTTCAGTTGTGTGAAAAATGGCCTTATCTCTTCACATAAGATCCCAAGCCGTCCCATACCGGTATCGACCTTTACATGAACCTTGGTCTTCCTATTTACCCTCTTGCCCTCGGAAGACAATTTCTTGGCAGTATACAAATCGAAGATTACAGGGGTGAGGTCGTATTCAAAAGTCTCTTCTGCCTGTTTTCCGAAGATACCGTTCAACACGATAATCGGTATTCTTATCCCTGCCTTTCTCAAGGCGACACCCTCTTCACATATAGCTACCCCAAGCAGATCTGAGCCTAAACTCTGGAGTTCTCTCGAAATAGCCACGGCACCATGTCCATATGCATTGGCTTTAACTACGGCCAGCATCTTAGCATTGTTGCCCACTTTTTTTCGCAGTTCTCTATAATTGAACCTAAGAGCATCGAGATTGATTTCAGCGGTTGTGGGTCGGTGAGAGATCAACATTCCTCCTTCCAATGCACTTAGATAGTGTCCATCCATAAATGGACTTCTTGAGAAAAGGGCACGAGTTGGTTTCCAATTCAGAAATGAGCAATATTTTCTCTGAGCAAGGCCGCACGACGGTTTGAGCCGAGGCGTACATGATCGTACGTCACAGGCGGAAACCTGAGGGGAACGCAGCTCAGGGGGAAAAGGGCCATTTCTGGATGGAAACTAGATATGGTTGCCGGGTGCTGCCGCCCCAAGGCAAGCGGTAAACCCGCTCAACTGCAAAAATCGAAAATAACTGATTCACTACGTAGTGTCAAGGGGTTTTTGTCGGACGGAAGGGGTATATCCGTTTAGATTTTATCCTCTTTTAGGGGTTGACTTTGTCTCACAATTGAATATATATATTATTTGAGGTCCAGATTTCAGCACGGAAAAGGAGAACTTCACGTTTATGGATTGCCCAAAGCTAAGAAATATCGATGCGTTCCCTGTCGAGTCTTCCGGAAGGCCTATGATTTGCCTCAGAGATCCTGAAAGGTTTACTGATGAGGTGGTTGCAGTTCCTTATGAAGTTTTCTTCATAGTAAGTCTTTTTGATGGACGGCACACATTGCTGGACATCCAGGCAGAATATATGAGGAAGTATGGAAAATTGTTGTTCAAAGAACGCATTGTAGACATTATGGAAAGAATGGATTCTCTCCTGCTCTTAGATAGCGACAGGTTTAAAGAGTTTAAAGATAACCTGGAGGATGGGTTCAAAAGATCAATGATCCGCAGGGCTGCCCACGCAGGGAAGAGTTATGACTCTAACCCACAAGCCCTGAAGAAACAGATAGAGGCTTTTTTCTTATCACCTGAGGGGCCCGGTTTGCCGCTTGCCAAAGAGACTGGGGCAAAGGTAAGTGGGGTAATTGCTCCTCATATAGATTTGAAGGAGGGAGGTCCTTGTTTTGCCTGGGCATATAAGGAGATAGCTGAAAAATCGGATGCAGATCTATTTATTATCTTTGGAACGGCACATCAGGAGATGAACAACCTCTTTGCCTTTACAAGGAAAGATTTTGAGACCCCCTTGGGAACAATAGAAACAGACAGGGAATTTCTTGAGATCTTTGAGAAGAATTATGAGTATGACCTCTTCGCTGATGAGTTCACCCATCGATCAGAGCATACTGTAGAATTCCAGCTGGTCTTTCTCCAGCACCTCTTTGCTGGAAACAGGGAGATAAAGATCCTTCCGGTGTTATGCGGTTCTTTTCACGAGATGATACGGAAGAAGACCTCTCCTTCGGAAGTTGAGCAGATGCAAGCGTTCACCAGGGCGTTTAAGATAGCGGTCTCGGAAAGGAAAAGGAGGGTATGCATCATAGCCAGCGCAGATCTTGCCCATATTGGACCCAGGTATGGTGACCGGTTTGTGCCCACGCGCGGAACAATGGAGAAAGTGAAAGAAGATGATCTTGGGATGTTGGGATTCGTTGAAAAGATTGATAAAGACGGATTTTTCTCTTCCATTGAGAGAATAGGGGATGGAAGAAGGATCTGTGGACTTCCACCTATCTATACGATGTTGAGTGTCTCGGATGCATCAGAGGCTAGGCTTCTGAAATACTCTACTGCCAAAGTAGATAACCAGAATTCTTTTGTGTCTTTCGCATCTATGGCTCTCTATTGAGAGAATTTGGGAGACTTGCCCCTAATTTTCTTCCGTCCCTGTCCCTTACAGTGATTCCCAAAGGAGCAGCAATGTCCGTCCCCTGGGAAATAGATATGAATTCCCTTACCTTTTCGAGCTCATCGTCAAGTTCGAGGGAGAACTTCTCTATGTCGAACTTACTCGGATGCCTCACTCTGGCCTTTTGAATATTAAACAATATTTTTCGTAACTTCTCAAAAATAATCCTTGACATAAAAAGAAATACTCTTTAGTCTTCTTTGCCATGATAAATGCTACGGCGAACTTTTATTTAAAGCATTTTTTGTGATTCAATCGATATTATTTTCCTCGTGCTTTGAGTAGTTTTCAAGTTTACAAGAGCATCTATTGATCGCTCGGTCCCAAGTCCCTCAGACAATCTTCAAATTTGGCTTTACTCACCAAGAATCCTCTTAAGATGACTCAAATTTGCTTCCAAGTGTGCGGGGTGATGTTTTATATGAAACGCTTGTATTTTGGTGCACAGAATGATAAATAACAATTTAACAATAAGGCTTTCTTCATTTCTGCACTCTAATTCAATCGAACAGGATTGTACCCCATGGGTCTATTCAACACTGTAACTCGAATCATAAAAGACCTAACTTTAACGTATAGGGAATCTCATTTTTGACATTGGGCTTTGCACACAATAACGATAAATGGTCCCTTAAGAATGGCGTAAGGCACATGGGGGTGAGATATCGGGTGTAGGGTAATAATCATTGTGCATTAAGCAGTCGAACAGCCTCAATAGCTGACAGCCCCAACAGCTCACCCGAAGGGCGCCAACTTGAAATACACGACCCGGGCCTATCGGGACGGGGGGGTATTTACTCTAATGGTCGATGGGATCGACGAGAAGTATGAAGGGCTAAAGGGGATAATCAGGGGTATGGGCACCGTACTGCTAGCCTTTTCCGGTGGGGTGGATAGCACTTTCTTGCTAAAGGTTGCCCATGATGAGTTGGGGGGTCGTGTCGTGGCTTTGACCGGGCTCTCTCCCATCCACCCAGATTGGGAAATTCAAGATGCCAAGAGGATCGCCCTAGAGATAGGGGTAAGACACTTGGTCGTCGAAACCAATGAATTGACTCGCCGGAAATTTTCTCAAAACACTCGGAGGAGATGTTATCATTGTAAGAAGGAATTGTTTGAGATATGCAGGAAGAGGGCTAAGGATTTTTACTTGGATTGGGTAGCGGACGGTTCAAATTATGATGACAGGAAGGATTTCCGGCCTGGGATGGAGGCAGCAAAAGAGCTGGCAATCCGTAGTCCGCTCTTGGAAGCAGGGCTTACGAAGGACCACATTAGAAAATTAAGCAAAAGGTTAGACCTTTGGACATGGGCCAAGCCCGCTTTCTCTTGTTTGTCATCCCGGGTACCGTATGGAACAGAGATTAACCGTGAGCTGTTGGACAGGATTTCTAAATGTGAAAGAGTCTTAAGGGAACTGGGTTTTAAACAGTATCGGGTAAGATATCATAATGAGATAGCCAGGATTGAGGTCTATCCCCATGAGATGTCCAGGTTCTATGATGAAAAGACCAGGCACAGAGTCGTGGAGAAATTTAGAGAAACCGGGTTTATATACATTACGTTAGATTTGGAAGGATACAAAACAGGTAGTATGAACGAGGTCTTGGATGCATGAGGATAGACAAAAACTACTTTGTTGTCTTGCTGGTGCTTGTCTTCATTGTGATCTTCTTTGGGACCGCTGGACAGCGTGGAATCGTCAGAGTTTATCGGTTAACTAAGGAGACAAATCAGATAAAGACTCTTAATGAAAAGATCAGACAGGAAAATCGGAACCTAAAAGAAGAGATCGACCTTCTGAAGAGAGACCGAAAATATATAGAAAAAATTGCCAGGCAGGAGTTTGGCTTAGTGAAGGAAGATGAGATTATTTACCAGTTCAGGGCCTCCGGAACTGAACACGGTGTCCTTGATAATAAGTTAGAGAAAGATAGATATTGACTCTGTTTACTTGTTCTGCTATAGGTTCCTTTGTTTTGGCATGAGGCTTGCTTGTAAACGGCTTTACAAACGAAACCACGAAACTAGCTATGATCCGTTGTAACCGTAATCACGGTTCCATAACCTTCACTTAAGGTGTTCGGCAAAAAACAAGAGAGAACGTGTATGATCTTTTTTCCAAAGAAGGATGTCGTCGGTCTGGATATCGGCTCTAGTTCCGTTAAGCTCTTGGAACTTGAAGAGACAAAGGCTGGGTTTCGGCTGAAGAACGTTGGGGTTGGTTTTTTCCCTTCAGGGGCGATTATTGATGGCGCCTTAAGGGAACCGGATGTAGTTGCTGATATTATCCGGAATCTAGTCTCGAACCTCAAAGTAAAAAATAAAAATGTGGCTACGTCAATCTCGGGCCATTCCGTAATCATCAAGACCATATCACTACCGATCATGACTGGGCAGGAACTGGAGGAATCGATAAAATGGGAGGCGGAGCAATATATCCCTTTTGAGATTGATGATGTGAACATTGATTTTCAGATATTGGGGGAAAACCAGGAAGACAAGAGCCGGATGAATGTGTTGCTGGTAGCCGCGAAACTCGATATAATTAATGATTATACTGCGGTAATAAAGGAGGCGGGGTTGAATACTGTTATAATGGATATCGATTCCTTTGCCCTCGAGAACATGTTTGAAGCGAATTATTCATCCGAAGACGGAGAAACAATAGCCCTTATCGATATCGGCGCTAGTGTTCTAAATATGAATGTTCTGGAAAATGGTGTTTCGGTCTTTACCCGGGATGTCTTTATCGGAGGCAATAGTATCACGGCAGAGATCCAGAAGAGGAAGGATGTTAGTTTCGAAGAGGCAGAGACGCTAAAGTTGGGCGGAGAGATCGAAGGGATTGAACATAGTGACATAGGGGAAATTGTGAGAGATATGTCTCTCCCACTGGTTGTGGAGATTAAGAGATCTCTCGATTTTTTCTGGGCAACATTTGTGGAAGAGCAGATTAGTAAAATATATCTAAGTGGGGGGCTTTCAAAGAGCGCTCGATTTAAGAGGATTATCGAGAACAGGGTGGCAGATGTGCCGGTAGAGGCAGTAAACCCCTTTGCAAATATCGATTGCAATGAAAAGAGCTTTGATC
The DNA here is from genome assembly GCA_030643245.1 of Deltaproteobacteria bacterium. Lineage (GTDB taxonomy): Bacteria > Desulfobacterota > UBA8473 > UBA8473 > UBA8473 > JAUXHQ01. The sequence goes on along the minus strand of DAOWME010000129.1, from coordinate 1,384 downwards.
CGGAATACATTGAATACATCACTCCTCTGATGGCCGTGGGAGTAGGTTTGGCTTTGAGGAGGGTTGGGGATAAATGATAAGAATAAATCTATTACCAGTAAGAGAAGAGAGAAGGAGAGAAAGTGCAAGGCAATATATATCCATCTGCGTTCTCTCGGTGATGTTACTCGCAGCTTTTATTTCCCTCGTTCATATTAAGATGGGCAGGAAAATTGATTCCCTGAACGCTGAGATTAAGACTACCCAGGAAGAAGGCAACCGGCTGACTGCGATAGTGGAGGATGTCAAGAGATATGAAAAGCGGAAGAAAGAATTACAGGAGAAGATAAGAATTATTGAGATGTTGAGTAGCAAGAAGACCGGTGCGGTCCGTATGCTTGACGAACTAAGCCAAAATACCCCGGGGAAACTATGGGTTAATTTACTGAAGTGGGATAATCTGAAGTTGACGATTAAAGGCATAGCGCTGGATAATGAGACTATCGCCCGTTTTATGAGAAACCTGGAAGGATCGCTCCGTTTCTCAGGTATTGAGCTGATTGAATCACAGCAGAACATTCAGGGAGAGATGAAGCTTGAAAGCTTCAATATCAATTGCCAGGTAGTTTTACCTGAAAAGAAATGAGGGGTTAGATGACGGTAAACCTAGATTCCTTGGCTGATACTATAGTAAAATTATCAATCCTAAAAAAGGAGTTGATCCTTGTAGGAGCCTTGATTTTGATATCGGTTGTTTACTATTACTCCTTGTGTGTGCCAAAGCAAGAAGAGATCGGCCGGCTAGAGGTCATTCTCGATCGACTACAGAAGGACCTGGAGAAAAAACAGGCCCTTGCGAGCAAACTGCCGGCATATAAAGAAGAAGTGGCCAGATTGGATGCGGAGCTTGTCCGTGTCCGGGGTTTAGCCCAGCTCCCCAGCACCAGGGAGATCCCCGGTTTGCTGTCCGATATTTCCAGGCTTGGAAAAGAGACAGGGCTCGAGTTTTTGTTGTTCAGGCCAAAACTAGAGGTTAGCAAAAACTTCTATTCGGAAGTTCCCGTTGATATTGAGGTGTTAGGCAGTTTTCATGGTGTTGCTACCTTTTTCGACAGGATAAGCAATCTTCCCCGCACCGTGAACGTCACGAATGTAAATATGGCTCCATCGGGAGACCGTACCAAAGGGATTTTGATAAAGATGTCCTGTTGTGCGAAAACCTTCAGATTTCTCGGGGTAAGGCAAGAAAGTGAGACTAAAAAGGGCAAGAGAAAATAATTATTGCGGAAGCGTTATCCTCCTCCTTTCAGCCATATTGGTTTTCTTTTTCATTATTGCAGGGGCTGAGACCGAGCCTCAGGTGCTGGAGGCTGATTCCTCCGAGGGAAAGATTGTCGCTAAAGAG
>DAOWME010000122.1 GCA_030643245.1 Deltaproteobacteria bacterium | reverse complement strand
CGGGAATGACGTCCGGTAGTACCGTATGCTTTCCATCTATACTACTTCCCCTCCTTCGAGGGGACAAGTTTAGGACACCTGTGGCAAAAATCATTCCAAATCCTTGTTTTTCCGGCCAACTATTTTTCGAAAACTCAAGTATTTTAAAAGTTGGCCAGGTCCTTACGCATAAGAAGCAAACGAAGCAAGCAGCCGGCGCTTAACGCAATCCTGCTCAACTGCACAGGTCGCAATTTTTTCCTTGACAGAAAACGACCATTAGTTTAAAACACCTTGAATAAAAAGAGTAATTCTTACATTGAGGAGAAAGTCATGATTCATGTGGAAAACCTTACCAAATACTATAGTGATCTCTGTGCCGTAGATTGCATCGATTTTGATATCCATAAAGGAGAAGTCCTGGGCCTTTTGGGTCCCAACGGTGCAGGCAAGACAACTGTTTTACAAATGCTCACCGGCTTTCTACGACCCACCTCAGGCAGTATTCGCGTTAAAGATCTTACCATTGAAGAAAATTCACTGCAGATCAAGAAATTACTCGGCTACCTCCCTGAAGATGCCCCCCTCTATCATGACATGCTAGTCTACGACTATCTGGACTACGTTGCAGATATCCGGGAACTGAGAGGGAGCAAAAAACTCTCCAGGATTCGTTACCTGGCCGACATCTGCGGTCTTCATGAGGTGATGCACAAACCCATCGGTGAACTCTCCAAAGGGTTCAAGCAACGGGTAGGCCTGGCCCATGCCATGATGAACGACCCGGAAATACTGATCCTTGACGAGCCCACTTCCGGCCTTGATCCGAACCAGATCGTAGAAATTCGGGGGATCATAAAGCAGATAGGAAAAGAGAAGACGGTTATCCTCTCCACACATATCCTCAACGAAGCCGAGGCAACATGTGGTCGCGTTCTCATCATCAACCGCGGAAAGATCGTTGCAGATGGCACCACAGAGACCCTCAGGCAGGCAGGCAGCGGAGACTATATAATCAATATTTCCATTGAAAACGCGATATTACAATCCGTGGAAAAGGAATTGACTTCCATTGACGGAGTCATAGAGACTACGCACGTAGATAACGATGAAGACGTTCTTAACCTCAAACTCACTTGCCGATCCTCCAGGGACCTCCGGGGAGAGATCTACCGGAAGATCAAAGAAACGGATTGGGCCCTGCTGGAACTCTACCAGGAAACCCAAAGCCTTGAAAACATATTTCGAGAACTTACTACGGAGAACTGATATGCGACAGGTCATACACATCCTTAAGAAAGAATTCAATGGCTATTTCATCTCACCAATAGCCTATATAGTTATATCGATTTTTCTCCTCATTACAGGGTGGTTCTTCTTCACAGCTTTCTTTATCTACAACCAGGCAGACCTTCGAAACTTCTTTGTTCTCCTCCCAATTATCTTTTCGTTTGTGGCACCGGCCGTGACCATGAGGCTCTTTTCAGAGGAGTTGAATACGGGTTCCTACGAAATCCTCCTCACCATGCCCGTGACCTTCCGGGACGTGGTCCTCGGCAAATTTCTCGCCGCCGTTGCATTCATCGCAGCCATGTTGGTTCCCACATTTGCATACCCTATAACCACCTCGCTTCTCGGCCAACTCGATTGGGGACCGGTGGTCGGGGGATACGTTGGCGCAGTTCTCCTGGGAGCATCCTTTGTAAGTGTGGGACTGCTCGCCTCCTCGCTGACCCGAAACCAAATCATCGCCTTCATCATTGGTATGGCCATCTGTTTCAGTTTGACCTTAATTGACAAGATGCTCTTTTTTCTCCCCCAGTCATGGCTTGGATTCTTCGAGTACCTGGGGGCCGACTTTCACTTTCAGAATATCTCAAAAGGCATCATCGATTCAAGGGACCTTATATACTTTTTGAGCGTCACCTTTGTCGGTCTTTACTGCACACATATGGTCATGGAGGGAAGAAATTGAAAGGCATTAAGAGGGGTATGAAAGAGAAATCGGGAACCTATATCAAATTCTTTGGATACCTCGTTCTCATTGTCCTGGCAAATGTGGCAGGCATTACCTTCTTTTTCAGGGCGGACCTGACGGAAAATAAGCTTTACTCCATATCCGAGGCGAGCCGACAAGTGGTGTCTACGCTCTCCGAGCCGCTGACCATCAATGTATTCTTCACCAAGAACCTCCCTGTACCCCACAACAATACAGAGCGCTATCTTCACGACCTCTTAGAAGAATATTCCATGGATGCGGGTAGATATTTCAATTACCGCTTCTACGATGTGAGCCCGGAGGAGGGTGACATGACCGAAGAAGCCGGGAAAAACCGGAGACTGGCCAAGAGTTACGGCATCTATCCGGTTCAGATTCAACATATTGAAGAGGATGAGGTCAAGTTTCAAAAGGCTTTCATGGGCCTTGTACTCATTCAGGGTGACATTATTGAACGGATTCCCACTATCACATCCACAGAGGGGTTGGAATACCGGTTGACGATGGCCATCCGGAAGCTCAATAACAAGATCAGTGCACTTCTGGGACTGGAGCAGAAGATCCGGGTAAGGCTATTTCTCTCCTCTTCCCTGGAGAAGGTTGCTCCGTTCATAGATATCAGCGGCCTTCCTGAACTTCCGGAGAAACTGGAAGCGATTGTGAAAGACCTTAACAAGAAGAATTACGGAAAGCTCGAATTCGAGCATCTTGACCCCACCAAGGATGAGGGTCTTGAGCTACAAGTGGAAAAGCACAATATTCTAAGCCTGAGATGGCCGGCCCTTGCCGATGGAGAGATCCAACCCGGCAAAGGGTCCATCGGTCTGGTGATAGAGCATGGGGCCAAAGCGATCACATTGCCGTTGATCCACGTTATGAGGATTCCCTCGATAGGTACGCATTACCAACTGACGAACATGACCGAGATGGAAGGGGTCATCAACGAAAACATTGAATCCCTTCTAGACATTAACGAAGACTTGGGCTACCTGGCGGATCACGGCACGTTCAACCTGGGGACCCCGGTCGGACAAGAAGAGCAGGAACCCGTACAGAACCTCCGGAAACTGATCTCACAAAGCTACACTATTAAGGATGTCAACCTCAAGGAAGGCGACATGCCATACAGCCCGGACTGTCTGATGATCGCCGGGCCCACGGAGACCTTCGATGATTATGCCTTGTTTCAAATCGACCAGTTCTTGATGAGGGGAAAAAGCCTGGCCATATTTCTTGACCGCTTCAAAGAGGTCATGCCTCCACAACAGCCGGGTCAGCGCCTTCAATTCAACCAAGGGCCAATCTTTGTCCCTTTTGATACAGGACTTGAAAAATTGCTGGAGCATTATGGCATACGTGTCAAGGAATCCTACGTCATGGACGAAAATTGTTACAGACAAAGGGTCTCATCCCAGATGGGCGGCGGTGAAAAGGCGATCTACTATGTTCCATTGATCAAGAAACAGCATATCAACCACAACCTTGCCTTTATGAAAAATATCAAGGGGTTGATTGCCATTAAGATATCTCCCCTGGAACTGGAGACCGACCTAATTGAGAAATACGGATTGAGAGCGCATACACTATTTTCCTCGTCGGAAAAATCTTGGGAGACAACAGGGCGTGTCAACCTTAACCCCATATTCCTCCGGCCGCCACAATCGGATGAGGAACAGGAGAGCCGGCCCCTGGCATACCTTCTGGAAGGTCGGTTTCCCAGCTATTTTGACGGCAAACCCATACCCCGGAGAGAAGAGGCGGATACACCTTCGGAAGATACAGACAAAGAGGAGACGACAGATGAAAAGCTCACGGCGGATCTGTCAAAAATTGAGGGTGAAGGTGACTTCCTGCCCAAGGGCAAACCGGGCAGGATTTTCATCATGGCATCGCCTGAGATGCTCATGGACAACGTAATCGAGGCAAAAGGGAGAAGCCCCAACTCCATGTTTATCATGAACGTACTCGATTACCTTAACAACCGGGAAGCGATCGCCGTTATGAGGAGCAAGGACCAAAGTTTCAACCCGCTCAATGAGACAGAAGCGGGAACTAAGGTCTTTGTTAAATCATTTAATATTGCAGGTCTACCTGTGCTGGTTGTGATTTTCGGACTTTTTGTCTGGTTTAGACGGCATTCGCGAAAGAAACGGATCGAAATGATGTTCCAGAAATGAGGAAGGATACTCATGAAGATAAAGAAAGAGTATTGTGTACTTGTGGCCGTGATCTTAGCGCTGGCGCTCTATCTGATCATGCACAACCCTGATAGGACCCATTACACACTGCCGCAAATCCCTACCGTTGCCAAGAAGGACCTGTCCAAGATTGAGATCTCCAGGAAAGAAATCTCCATTGTGTTAAACAAAACAGATAATCGTTGGCGCATCGCTCCACAGGGATATCCAGCCGATCCGGACAAGGTTAAGAGGATTCTGGATGTCCTGGTTAACCTCAGCCTCACAGCACTCGTTTCGGAGGCAAAAGACTATGACCGGTATGACCTTGATAGCGATAAAAAGATCAGCGTGAGAGCCTGGGCCGGGGACAGACTCATCCGGGATTTTGAATTAGGTAAAACGGCCATGTCCCACAGGCACACCTTTGTGAAGATCACAAATCACAAAAGCATATATCATGCCGAGGGAAACTTCAAGAGCAAATTTGAGGATTCAGTGGAGGATCTCCGTGACAAGACAGTCCTTTCATTTGAGAAGAGCGAAATTCATGAGATAGACATCACAAAAGACCGGCAATCAGTGGTTTTTAGTCTGAAGCCGGTCCCTACTGAGTACAGTGCGGATAAAAAGACCGAGACTGAGGACACCCCGACCCACGAGGAGAAAACGGTCTGGCAGGATGCTGATGGCAAAGAGGCGGATGAGTCGAAGCTAAACCGTCTGCTCACCACCCTCTCCAACCTCAGGTGTGAGAAATACCTAAACAATGGCAAGAAGTCCGATTTCACGGGTCCCATTTGCACGGTTCACCTAAAGGGTTTACAGGAATATGCCCTGTCCATATTTCCCAAGACAGAGAAGGGTGACAAGGACTACCCTGCCATCTCCTCCATGAACGACTATCCTTTTGCACTCTCCGGTCAAAAGGCCGACAACATAATGAAAAGCCCTGGCGAATTGCTGAAAATACCTGACAAGACATAGAAGTCTACTTTGCCAGACCAGTCCCAGTGCCCGGTGTTCGGCTTACACCGCTACTTTTTGAGAAGTTACAGCATCCAATTGAAGGATGAGCAATTATAGCTCATTCCCTAACCGTATGCTGCCCTATAGATTTCAATGGCACACTTAAAATTTTTCGACCTGAGCAGTTAGCGCCAAAGGCGCGCTTTTTTACAGCCCAGGGCAACGCCCTGGGTTATTAGACACAGGTCGAACTTCTTCTGTGGCCCAGAAGCATTAGAACAGATCTTCCAAGACCAAAATCAATTTAACCTATTGTTATAATTAATTAAATATGTTTTTTAGAAGTGAAATATGTGGTCACTATATTATTTGCAAATAAACGTTTACAGAGGCATCCTTCATACATCAGTTTACACTTTTGAAATTATGGTTGCTTCAACTATGCCGAGACCGTTTTTTTATTAGAAAGTGTAAACTACTTTATAGCTTTTATGAAGGATGCCTTTACAAATAAGCTTTTTTATGATAATTGTAGTCACGGTTTACTAATATACTGTAACTTAATTCAAAATTACAAACATTAAGAATTTCCAATATTTCCATATTGTGTTCACTATGAAAAAAGACTTGAAGAATCAATATGTTATATAATTTCAAATGGTTACACTCAAAAAAACAACATTCTCTGTTTGGAAGATCCGTTAGAAAGGAGGAGAAATGAATCTTTTCAGTGGGGTTGCCTATAATTTGCGGGGTCTATGGTTGGGCATAAAGACGCCTAAACTCCTGGTATTGGGGTTGATTCGCTTTGTAGTGGTCATCAGTATTACCATTTTTTTTGCAAGCCTCATCCTTTTGTATCATCAAGAGATTCTGAGTACGATATGGACCAGACCTGAAAGTCCATGGATCCTCTGGTTATGGCACGTACTTTCCTGGCTTCTTTCTTCATTCCTTGTGGGAGTGGCCGCCGTGCTTTCCTATCTTCTTTCACAAATCCTGTTCGCGGTGATCATAATGGATTACATGTCCCGCATTACAGAATGCATAATCACAGGCCATGAAATAAAACCGAAGGGAATGCCAATCTTAAGGCAGTTCGTCTACCTGGCGAAACAGGAGATACCGAGAGCTACTCTCCCAGTTATGCTTGCTCTCTTGCTCATGGTTCTGGGATGGCTTACGCCGTTGGGACCGGTCTTAGCGATTGTCTCTTCAGGGATTGCCATTGTTTTTCTAGCGTGGGACAATACTGATCTCATGCCTGCAAGACAACTCGACCCTTTCAAGAAGCGTTTCAAATTTCTATTAAAGACCCTGCCATTTCACTTGGGTTTTGGGCTGCTATTCCTCATACCGGGGTTGAACATCCTTTTTCTCTCCTTTGCACCGGTAGGTGCCACGCTCTACTATATCGATAAGCGTGAAAAGTAGAAGTCCCCACATCGTAGTTCTTTTCACCTCTTCGCACGCCCTCTCATTTCTCTTTCTGCACAGGAGAGTTAGTCAAGAATGTCCCCAATTCATCCCCTTTGTTCGGCAATCTCTTGCCGGCTACTCATTTCGTTTGCTTGTTATGAACTACAATCTGGCATAAGGTTGTATATGTAATGGCAGCTACGCTATTTTTACCTCTTCTTCGTTTTTAAGCTTGGTCGTGATAATCCCTGTCAGCTTGTTTTTCATTATCTTGCCTCCGGCTGACATGGGCATTTGCTCTATAATTTCCAGCCGTTCCGGCAGTTCCCAAACCGCAATCTTCTTTTCTTTTAAGAATTGGACCATCTCGCCAAAAGTCAAGCTGTTTCCCGGATTAAGTACAACAAAGGCACAGGCACGCTCACCCAGCCGGAAGTCCGGCATTGCGGCAACGGAAACCTGAGCAACAGCAGGATGGCCGATCAGTAATTCCTCAGATGTCTTCGGGCAGATATTTCTTCCGCCCCGGAGTATCATATCCTTCACTCTGCCCACGATCTGAAGATAGCCGTCTTCATCTACTTTTCCCAGATCACCGCTCTTGTAAAAAAAGCCATCTTCCGTAAAAGTTTTGGCTGTTTCCTCATCATCATTCAAATACCCGTAGGACTTCATTGCCGTGCGCCAGACAACCTCTCCGATACCGCCTTCAGGCACTTTTTTTTCATTTGCATCCCATAGATCAACATCACAGTCATGCAAAGGCCGTCCGACTGTTTTCAACCGCTTCTCCTGCGGGTCATCAACTGAAACCATATATGGAGCGCCAGCATCTGATGTACCATACATCCCCTGAACCTTACAACCCATTTTTCCCTCGATCTCCTTTCCGGTTTCATAGGGAAGGGGGGCGCCGGCATTGCTAAAAAATGTAAGGGCAGGAAAATTCTCCGGCTTCATGTCAGCCAGCAACGGGATCATCATCGTCATTTGAGTGGGGATGGCCGTAGCACAGGTACACTTATTGTCAATGATGAGGTCGATCGCTTCCTTCGGATCGCTCCAGTGTTCCAGGATATAGGTTGTGCCACCGGTAAGTAAAAGCGAGAATGTCGGAAAGATATATCCGGTTGCGCCTGTTCCGGCGGGAGCTATGGCTGCGCCGATATCGTTCTCGTCAAGCTTAACAGACTCGAAATAGTATTTAATCATGCTCATCAGGTTATTGGTGCTGAACAAGCTGATTTTGGGTAACGCCGTCGTTCCTGAAGAAACCATGATCGCACCAGGCAAATTGGTGTCAGGCCGAAAAGCATCAATCTCTGCATCGCTCTTTCCGGATGGTTCGAGAAGTTTTTCAAAAGGCAAAGAGCCCTCGGTAACACCGCCGATAGAATAGACACGTTCGATATTGGGAAGATCATTGCGCAAGGAAGCAATCATCGCAGGATAATCAAATCCACGATACAAATGTGGAACAATTACCATACGTGCATTGCTTTTTTTTAGCAGATGTCCCACTTCCGCCTCGCGCCAGCCGTCATGGAGTGGCAAACAAAGCACCCCGATGCGGTTAGATGCAAGATGCATCATGGATAACACGCCCCAGTTAGGGAATTGACAAGCGATCACATCGCCGGGGCTTAAGCCGATATCGATAAGGTTACCCGCCAGGTTATCCACAAGCTCAAGCAGTTCTTTATAAGTATATGTCCGCCTGGCATCAACAATGGCCTTTTTGTCTTGCAGACGTACTGCCTTTTCGCGAAAGATATCGTAAAATGTTTGTTCACTCCAGAGCCCCAATTCACGATAACGAACCTCCGCTTCTTTTGATGAGAAAAATTTATACATTTTGACCTCCTGAGATCAATATTCCCTTTGCCCTTAAGGGAAAGGTCAGAATTTATTTAGGCTCTATATGGATTCCAGGTTGGTATACCAATATCCTCATATAACCTTTGCAATCAGTTGAAATGCCGATATGTAACATATTGGATTATTAGCACTTTGTGTCCTCTTCCTCTTGTGGAAAAGCCTCAGAATAAGTTAAAACCAGGCACCAACCTGGAATCCATATAGAGCCTAAATTTTTCAAGCTGTGCAGTTGGTCAAGTTTACCGCTTGCCGCCTACTTGCTTCGTTTGCTTCTTATGAACTACAGTCTTGCATAAGGCTGAATGTGTAATGG
>DAOWME010000271.1 GCA_030643245.1 Deltaproteobacteria bacterium | reverse complement strand
GGGGAAATTATTTCGTCCCCGTCCCTTATTTTGTTTGCTTGTTATGAACTACATTCTGGCAGAAGTCTGTAAGTGTAACGGGATGACAAGTCTCGTTCGCATATTTGTATGTTGGCCAGGTTCTTACGTATAACAAGCAAACAAAACAAGCAGCCGGCGCTTAACGCAATCATCAGAGACACTTCAAGACACTAGGTTTGTGTAACTGCACAGATGGAAAGTTTGATAACTTAATGAAACCACAACATTTAAGCAGAAGGGGGGATAGAATGGCATATGAACAAAGAGTTTTATCATTTGTGCAGGGATTCGGACGCATTATAAGCTGTAGTCGCGGCTCATACCATATCCGTCTTTCAGGGGTTTCTCTTCATTTGAATGAAAAGGGGCTTCTAACGTCTTGTTCAGATGATTGTTGAGTCAAAGGAAAATCATGACTTATATTGTGTGAGTGAACCGGAACAAAAGAGAAGCCACCTTAAGATAGTAAAAAGCTAAAGCAAAACATTATGTCTGAGGGAATCGTTATCTGGCCCCTTGCTATCATGGGTAGTAAAAACGGGAGTTTCCTCATGGGAAGATCTGAGATCAGAGGATGTACAATGCATATATTGATTCTATTAGCTTTTTTACTGGTCCTTATGGCGTCGCCAGCTTGGGCAGAGTCAGAGGCTGAACGAATTAAGAAAAAAGTCACCTCTACAATTGAGATCCGGCAGGATACACAGAAGAGAGAGGATGAATGGGTTTCTGAGAAGACCGGACTGGAGGCCCAATACCAGTCTCTCATGGACAGAAATAAGTATCTGCAAAAGCATGAGATCAGGACAAAAGAGACCCGTAATAGTCAGAAGGCCCATATACTGGAATTGGAGCGTAAGCTTGTAGAATCGGCGCGACTTAAAGAGGAACTCAGCTCAAACCTGGACAACGTCGTGGAAAAACTCGGTGAGTGGATCGAACATGACCTTCCCTTTCTTCCTAAAGAAAGGAGCGATCGCCTGAGTTCCCTGAAAAGGATGATGGCTGACCCCGGCATCCAATCTGGGGAGAGGTTTCGCAGGATAATGGAAGGCCTCCAGGTGGAGACGGAATATGGCGGAACAGTTGAGGTTTACCAGGAGAGCATTGACCTGGATGGAAGGTCTGTGCTGGTCGATATTTTCAGACTGGGCAGGCTCTCCCTTTTCTATCAAACCCCTGACGGGAAGCAGGTGGGTCACTATGATAGGGTGGAGGATAAATGGAAACCCCTCCCGAACAGATACCGCAGGGACATAAATCAGGCTGTTGAGATGGCCGGCAGACGTCGCTCCATTGAGCTAATAAGACTGCCTGTGGGGAGGATTGAGCCATGAGAATGATAAGATTATGGATCGTATTTACATCCATATTTTTAATGGCTGTTCCTCTCTTCGGGCAGGATATGCGCGCTGCTTCTAAAAAGGCAAAGGTGGAATATGAGGCTGCCAGGGCCGAGGCAAGAGTGGCAAAGGAAAGAATCTTTACCGGCAGGACGGCATTGCAAAGGGAGGTAGACCGGCTGAAGAGAGACGTCAGACTGATGGAAGGTTCCATAAAGACCATTGAGAAAGAAACCGTAGAGTTAAGGAAGACGGAGGAGGGATTAGCCCGGGAGTGGTCGAGAGAGGAGATGGATTTTAGAGAGTTTGTCGGAACAGTGCGAGTTGTCACCCGTGACCTGCAAACTATTCTCAGACAATCCCAATTCTCAGCCGGATTCACCGATCGGTTGGACGGGTTGGATCCCCTCTTAGAAAAGGGGCGATTCCCAGGCATGGATGAGATAAAGGACCTGGTCGACCTCTTTTTCCAGGAGATGGCCCTCTCAGGCGAGGTGGTCTTACGAAAAGGGACGTATGTAGACCGTTCCGGGGTGGAAAAAAAGGCAGAGATACTGACCATAGGAAAGTTCACGGCTGCCTACCGTGATGGGAGAAAGGTTGGCTTTCTGAGATACTCACAAGACAGCTGGCGGCTATTCGCCCTCTCGGCCTTGCCGTCCTGGTCTGTTCGCCGCAATCTGAGGAGATATATGGAAGGGAAAGACGATGCCGTAACCGTCGACCTATCCGGTGGTGTAGCCCTTCGCCGGATTACCCACAAGCCCACCCTGGTGGAACAGGTAAAGAAGGGAGGCCCCATCGTCTGGCCCATATTGCTTATAGGCCTTGCCGCCCTCATCCTGGTAATAGAACGGGCATTCTTTCTCAAGAAGGTTCACGCCAACACTGACCGCATCATGGGCAAAGTCAATGAACTGGCCCTTCAGGGAAAATGGCAGGAATGTGACGATATAGTAAAAGACAAGAAAGGACGACCTGTCCATAACGTTTTGAGGGCAGGACTGAATGCCAGGGCTGAAGAGAGGGAAACCCAGGAAAGTATTTTACAAGAAGCAATCTTAAAGGAACTCCCCCGCCTGGAGCGTTTTTTGCCCACGCTTAACATCATGGGAGCGATTGCGCCGTTGCTTGGGCTTTTGGGCACGGTGACCGGCATGATCAGCACGTTTCATGTGATCACCCTTTATGGCACAGGGGATCCCAGGATGATGTCAGGAGGCATCTCCGAGGCGCTGGTTACGACCATGCTCGGCCTGGCTGTGGCCATCCCCATAATGCTCATACATACCTTTCTGAGCCGACGTGTAGACCACATAATCGGGGATATGGAAGAAAAGGCTGTGGCCCTGACCAATATTATCCACAGGGAGATAACAGTGATCGAGTAGTTAAGGGACGGGGACGAAATAACTTCCCCATTTGTGCATCTCATCTTCAGGCCATCTTTGCCCGATCTTCAAACACAAAATCCTCAAAATAGTTCGACTATTCCTGCGGTTTTGCGTTTTCAGATCGAACAAATCTAACCT
>DAOWME010000111.1 GCA_030643245.1 Deltaproteobacteria bacterium | reverse complement strand
TTGACTTACCCTAAGGCTTTGCCACAAGAGGCAAGTAACATAAAGTGCAAATAATACAATAGGTTACATGTTGGCATATCAACTGATTGCAAATGCTAAATGTGGATATTGATGTACCAACCTGGAATCCATATAGAGCCATACTTTATAATCTCCGCCCTGGCTGTAGACAAATTAATAGTCAGCATCATTTCTTTCTTCCTATAATCAGTGAACGCCGAACGACTCCCAGAGTTCGGTTTTTTTGCATCTGACTCACGATGTTTGCCTGGAATCGTTGTGTGGACATGGGACAATCGATGATATGGGTGATTTACCACCCGGAACTTTTCAAAAGATCAATGTAATCTGAGAGGAGAATACTTTGATCAGAATCTTCTTCCAGGGCAGACAATCCTTGAAAGTCTCTTCAGTCAGCATTAAGGAAAGCGATCCGTGCTTCAGCCCCGGAGTGTTCTTGAGCCAGGGGGAAAAATTCCTGGAAGAATCCCAGATATTCTTTTCGAGAAAGACTTGAGATACTGTCCTTTGTGTACTGGCTTGCCAGTTTGTTGAAATAAGGGGAATCAAAGAAGATCAAGTCGGGTTTCTCTTTTCCCTTGACCGGCCATAGGAGACTTTCCGGATTCCATGTATAAGCCTCGATTTCCGGGCGTGTTTCCGGGCGATCAATTAGATCAAAAGACCAGCATTTTCGATAAAAGATAAGACAGATATCGGGAACAACTCCGCCACCGGCCATGGGATCGAAAACAAGGTCTCCCTCCCGGGTGAAGTAAAAGATGGTATGAGCTACTAATTGGGCAGGAATCCGCCCCGGCCAGTCATCTCCAAAGCGTTGATCTACGTCATTGAAATACCAGTAATCCCAGGTACGTAATCCCCAGTTTAATGATTCAAAACGTTCCTGATCGCCCTTTCCTTCCAAAGCAATGGACCAGACCAGAGGCTCGGAACAGCTATGTTCCTTTGCCACTTCAGGGAAAGAAACTCCTTTCTCTAAAAGCTCCCGGATGGATTGAACAAGACGTGGGTTGTCAGAATACTTATAAGCAGTTTTCCGGTTGACTTTCAGTCGTGCTGCAATCCGGTCGATAGGGATACCCAATCGACTCATCGTGAGAATTTTCGTTTCCAGGTTGAGATGTGAGCTAATACGAGGCCGATTTCGTTCTATCAGGGCTTCTTTTTTGGCTGCCTTATCACCGATTTCTTCAATCTCCCTTGCGCTCAGATCGCTGATCGCTATTTCCGACTTTGTGCAAGTTTGATCCTGCCTGCATAGGCTTTGCTCAAACCGGCACACAGGAGTGACAACCCTTTGGAATTCTTCCTCTGAGGCTTCTTTGAGTTTTGCCAACGCCCTGGTCTGCGATTTGTTCAGGTGGTGTTGAATCGATACTTCCCGGACCTCTTCGCAAAAGTCCATCAGTAAGGGAAGGTCATTATTGTAAAAAGATCGCCATTCCAAGGGCTTAGGGAAATTTATAAAGATTTGTTCCACCTGTTCCATAAATTTATGGAATAGCGCCTTGGACTGAGTGGATACTTCGGATCCTCTTTCTTGGCTGCTCCTTACTGAATCAAGACTCCCTAATAATGTTTTCACTCGATCGGCTGGAGTTTTGCCCATAGCGGTATATTCTTTATCTTCGATCAGTTCCGCATCCACGATCTCCACAATGGCTTCAATCGTCTCAATCGCAGAAAGTTCTTCACGCTGCAGGTTTTCAGCAGCGGACATCCGTCTTGCTTGAAGGTCATCTACAATAACAATCGAGCAGGCAATGGTTTCCATCTCCGTATAATCTCGGATGGCTCGTAATCGTCGTTCTCCTGCAATCAGTTCATAACGTTCCCGGTTAGGACGTACGACAATCGGCTCAATTAATCCTTCTCGTTGAATGCTCGTTGCCAGTTCTTTTAGTTTATCCTCATCAAAGTATTTGCGATGTTGATAAGGAGAAGAATCGATATTTTGAAGGTCGATAGCTTTGACCCGGTGTCCGGCGGGAAGTGCCCCTGGGGTGCAATCGAGTTTATCAGGTCTAAGATTCGCCACCGCGGGTTGTTTTTTTTGCACGGGATTAATCCGGGCGGTTTGCCATCAGTATTCAGCTAGAAACAGAGTTAGTCGTTTTTCCTTCGTCTTGCTGATGGCTTATTGATTAGTGTCGAAGATCCTCTGGAGCGGAATGGAGCCAGAAAAAAGGCTTGTATTTGCGCTTTTTTATCGCCCCGTCGAGCCCCTGATATTTCCGTTCTATCCTTAACTACGTGACTGCATGCCGATTCAACAACACCTGAGCCTATTGGATAACCTTCTGATAAGTACTTAT
This sequence comes from Deltaproteobacteria bacterium, assembly GCA_030643245.1. Taxonomy (GTDB): domain Bacteria; phylum Desulfobacterota; class UBA8473; order UBA8473; family UBA8473; genus JAUXHQ01. The sequence goes on along the minus strand of DAOWME010000111.1, from coordinate 6,945 downwards.
CATAGCTCATATATTTCTTATGGAATTAAGCAGGCTGGTTGCGATTCCGTGGCGGCGACAGTCGGGGTAGGTAGCAAGGTTTAGGATGTGGACTTCATCGATTATCAACCAAAAACAGATATAACCAACGATCTCCTTTAGTCTCCCGACGGACTTCTTAACAAGGAAGACCTTTGACCACTCAAGATCCAATTCTTACCGGAACATTGCTTTCGTCCAGGGAGAGCTGAAACTCTGAGTTTCAATGTCCAGAATCTCTTCAATGTCCCCCGCTCCCATCTCGAATATACTGAAATACATACCCTCAGAATAGTGTATATCGAGAGTTAGGGAGTTGGCCATAACCTATAGTGTCCCCCCGGAAATGAAATATTCCTACCTATCAACCTTCCTGTTCATGATCTCACTCGCCAGATTGATGTTATTTTGACCGTAGGATTTGAGTTCCATCGCCAACTCGTCTAACGACTTGTTGTTCCGGTAGGTAGAAAGCTTAATAAGCATAGGAAGGTTCACACCTGACAACACCTCTACCTTTCCATCTTTAAGAAAAGATAGACTTAGGTTGGAGGGTGTTCCACCAAACATGTCGGTCATTATCAAGACACCATCACCGTTATCTAATTTTTTGACAGCAGTTAAAATGTCTTTCCTCAGCCTCTCCGGGTCTTTTTTGAAATCAACGGATATAGCCTCAAGAGACTCTATTTTACCAGAGATCATCTCAGAAACAGCAACAAGCGCATTCCCCAAATTGTGGTGGGTCACCACAAGTACCCCAACCATTATGCCTCCACACCAAACAGACCTGTCAATTGAGTACGGTTCGTACCATCTCCCTAAAAAAGCAGTAATAAACCATGAGCAAAGAGGTAATACAAGAAGGCAGAAATTATGCCTTGTCATGGACTCATATTCAGATTGTAATTCATAAGAAGTAAACGAAAAGGGCCATTTCCGGATGAACACTAATTGACTTCTATATCCCTGTGTCTGATATTGACAATATGGTTTCCATTTACCAAAGATTTAGCTAACTCGTTGATCACAGCGGTAGAACGGTGCTTCCCCCCCGTACACCCAATAGCGATAGTCAGGTAGGCTTTCCCCTCCCTTTCGTAGAGAGGAATCAAAAAATGGATTAAGTTGGAAAACTTCTTGATAAATTTCTTTGTTTCACTCCTCTTCAATACATAATCAGAGACCTTCTTGTCCGTACCAGTGAGGCATCGTAGCTTTTCAATGAAGTATGGGTTCGGCAGAAACCTTACATCCATTATCAAATCAGCGTCATATGGCAGCCCAAACTTGAACCCAAAAGAGAGCAAATTTATTGTCATCTTCTTTATAGAAGAGGCCTGAGTTAAATATTTGCAGATGTAGGCTTTCAATTGGTGAACATTGTAATCAGACGTATCGATAACCAAATCTGCGATGCTTTTTAAGTTCTCCAGACTTTCTCTTTCCAGCCTAATCCCTTCAATGACCGGCTTGTCTTCTGCCATAGGATGAGACCTGCGTGTCTCACTGAATCGTCTTAGGAGGATTTCGTCACTACATTCCAGGAATATCACCTCCATCCTGTAGCCTTCGTTCTTCAACCCTTCAAAGATACGAGGATACTCCTCCAAAAAATGTCTCTCCCTAATGTCCATTACGAGGGCTACCTTGGAGATCTCTCCTTGAGACTGAAGACGTAACTCCAAGAACTTGGGGAGCAACATAACCGGCAAGTTATCTACACAAAAAAAACCAATATCCTCTAAGGCCCTCTTTGTTACGCTCTTCCCTGAGCCTGAAAGGCCAGTTATGACGACAATCCTAAAGTCCTTCATTTATTGTTTTTCCAAATGGGTTTCCTTTTCATCTCTTTCAATAATATTCTTAAAGATCTCCTCCTCTGATCTTGCCTCCATTAGACTTTTTCTAAAAAAGCCATCCTTCAATAGACGTGAGATCCTGGCCAATGTTTTCAAGTGGATACCCGCAGAATTTTCAGGCGCAACCAGTAGAAAAAAGATATGAGTGGGTTTACCATCCATAGATTCGAAATCAATTCCCTCTATACTTCTACCAAAGGAGGCAAACAGCGTATCGATATTCTTGAGTTTTCCATGAGGGATGGCTATACCGTCTCCAATACCTGTACTTCCCAACCTTTCCCTTTCCAGGAAAACCTCTAAGAGTTCTTCTTTGCTTAGGCTACAATCCTTTTTCACAATGACAGTTACGAGTTCCTCTAAAACCTCCCGCTTGTTCTTCGACCTCAATTCAGGAATTACTGAATCTATACTTAAGATGTCAACGATTTTCATCGATTTCTCCATTGAACCAGATCCTATCAATACTCGGGCTCAATTAGACCATAATTCCCGTCTTTTCTACGATATATCACACATACTCTCTTTGAGGAGGCATCGGTGAAGACCAAGAATTCATAATTTGATATTTCCAGTTGCATTGCAGCCTCTTCCACGAACATTGGCTTTATAGAGAAATTGTCGCTCTTTATAACACGTGGTTCCCCCTCTTTCTCAATACTATCGGAGGTTACCACATTAATTCTGCCGGACAAGTCCTTAATAGTGGTATTTATGGTTTTGTGTTGCTTCAATCTTTCTTTATACTTACGAAGCTGTTTCTCGACTTTGCCCACAACCAGATCGATTGAAGAATACATATCACCCGTTTCTTCTTTGCTGTTTATCACTATCCTGTTAGCGACGATGCTTATCTCGGCTATGTGCCTGTATTTCTCCACTGACAACACGACACTTGCTTCAATGGGTCCGTTAATATATTTCTTTACTTTGCCAACTTTCTCTTCAACATACTTTCTGAGGCTTTCAACAGTATCCATGTGTCGAAAGGTAATGGCTATCTGCATATCCTTCCTCCTTCTAAAACACCTTCTTCCTCTTTGATGAGGGCAAGATGTCCAACATTTCACGATATTTGGTTACTGTCCGGCGTGCGATATTTATATTTGACCCCCATAAGATCTCTGCAATTTTTTGGTCACTGTATGGTTTTTTCTGGTTTTCCGTAAGGATAATCTGTTTAATTTTATCCTTTACACTCTGAGAGGCGATGCTCCCCCCCATTAAGCAACCAATCCCGCTATTGAAAAAATATTTCAACTCAAATATACCTTGGAGCGTATGGACATATTTGTTGGTGGTCACTCGGCTGACGGTCGATTCGTGCATACCAATATCTTCTGCTATATCTCTGAGAGCCAGAGGTTTGAGATATGCAAGGCCTTTCTCAAAGAAATCTTCTTGAAATGATATGATGCTCTTCATCACCTTGTATATGGTTCTCTGCCGCTGATGAATACTCTTTATCAACCACACCGCCGAACGGATCTTGTCTTGTATGTATTCTTTTGTTATTTTTGACGTTAAATCTCCTTGGGAAAGGGCTTTACGATAGAAAGGACTTATCCTCAGCCTTGGCATCCCGTCTTCGTTAAGGATGATCTGGAATTCGTCGTCCTCTTTAAATACATATATGTCCGGCGTAATATATTGTGCATCCTCTTCGCTAAAATATCTTCCAGGTTTAGGCTCCAGCCCGGAAATCAATTTAACGGCCTCGATGACTTTATCCCAAGAAACTTCCATTTCTGTAGAGATTTTTTGAAACCTCTTGTTTTCCAAATCATGTATATGGTTCAGGAGAATTCCTTCCACAACAGCATCATCCCCGATAAGGTGTTTCGTCTGGATGAGGAGGCACTCCTTCAGATCTCTGGCTCCGACACCAAGCGGATCAAATTCTTGAATCCGTCTCAACACACCTTCAACCACCCCTTCGGCGACATCGTTTATCCCAGCGATTTCCCCTATGTCAACCCGAAGATAGCCATCTTCGTCGATATTCCCGAGAATCAAATTGCCGACCAATTCTTCTGTCTTGGTGAAATTGGAGAAACGGAGTTGCCACATTAAATGCTCATGTAGGGATGCCTTTTCAACCAGTCTGTTTTCCGATGGAAGCCGCTCTTCACCATCAAATCCATAACCTGAACCTCCGGGAACATTACCGTCTAAGTACTCCTCCCATTTAAGACCCAAGTTGTAGCTGTCTTCAATATCATACGCCACCTCATCCGCTTTATTAAGCTCCGACTCATTTGTATTGTCAACTATCGGGGAATCGTCCTCATCATTTAAATCCTGAGTCTCTTCCAGGACCGGATTCTCTATAATCTCGTTCTGAACAAGATCGGTCAACTCAAGTCTTGATAACTGCAGCAGCTTTATTGACTGTTGCAACTGTGGAGTCATAATCGTCTGCTGACTTAGCTTTACGACCTGTCTTAGTTCAAGAGCCATGGCACATCCCGTTAAAAAAATTTACAATTTAAATTTTTCTCCCAAGTATTTTTCTCTGGCCTTTTTACTGTTGCTGATTTCATGCGGATCTCCAAACTCCACGATCTTACCTTGGTCTATGATGTAAGCCCTATCGCAAACCCCCAGTGTTTCTCGGACATTATGGTCAGAGATGACAATCCCTATACCTTTCGATTTCAATTGCAATATGACACCTTGAATGTCGATAACCGCTATCGGATCTATCCCAGCGAATGGTTCGTCTAGTAAAACAAAAGAAGGACTGGTTACCAGAGACCTACTGATCTCTACTCTCCTGCGTTCTCCTCCTGAAAGAGAGTAGGATTTATTTTTTGCGATGGAGGTTATGTTGAGCTCATCCAGAAGACCGCGTAATCGATTCATTCTCTCTTCTTTTGACAAGTCTAACGTCTCCAAGATAGCCAGGATGTTATCCTCTACCGTCAACTTGCGGAATATGGATGACTCTTGGGGAAGATAGTTAATGCCTTTCCTGGCCCGCATATACATGGGGTAATCTGTGATATCCTCGTCATTCAAAAAGACCCTCCCCTTATTCGGCTTGATTAAACCGGCGATCATGTAAAAAATAGTTGTCTTGCCGGCTCCGTTGGGACCCAGCAATCCGGCGACCTCTCCGGACTCGATTTCCATCGTGAGGTCATTGACAATTTTTCTGTTCCCATATGCCTTTACCAGCCCTTTGGCCCGTAAGGTTTGCATCTATTCTCTTTCTTGTTTCGTGCTCTTCTTGAAGTGGATTGTCGCATTCACCCTTGTGTGTTCGTCGGCTTCCACTATCCCTCTTTCTTCGGCCATAAAAAAGATTATCTTCGCACCTTTGATTATGTTATCCCCCTCCCTAACCTCGGGCGTTCCGGTAAGTATAACTTTTTCCTCGGAATTTTCAAAGACGGCCTTATCCCCGGTGGCTATTCGATCCCCTTGAGTTATCTTCACATCCCCTTCAGCGATAAGCTCCTTCACAGTTTTGTTTGCTTTGTCAAACATGATGGAAATACTCTCGCAATGGATTATGATATCCCCTCTTTTAGCTATCACATTCCCGATGAATCTTACAATGTTTTTCTCATTATCCCCCTCAAGACGATCAGAATCTATTACTATAGGTGCACTCTCGCCGTTTCCTCCCAACCTGCCTTCTTTATCGCGTAAGGAAGATCCACCGGAGGCCAAGTTTATATTCAGAGACAGCGCCAAAGCCATCAACAATAATAAAAGCAATCCCTTGTGTAAGAGTTGTAACTTCATGATATACCATAAGGCCTGTAAAATCAGTCGGGTCCCACCTGTTCAGCAGGTCTGAGTATTGTAGAAACATTATCTAATATAAAAAATCTTTCCCTGTCAATATCTATACTTATTCCTACACCTTTGATCTCCATCCCGAAACCGGTGAAGGCGATCTTGTCCGGCGTAAAGACTCTCCTCTCTTCTGAGCTGTATTTCAATGACTCTGTATGAAATTCATATCGATCACCGGAATGTACAACAATATTGCCCTCCATTTCAACATCTCTTGAATCGGTTGCGACCCTCCCCTCATCTCCAACCAATGTAAGCGGCTTCCCATCTTTCAAGAACACAGTAACCATTAGATCCTTAAAAGTAGCCTGATCCTCATCTCTAAAGTATTGCCCTGAACTCGCTTTGAGTTCCCATTCCTTGATGCCGCGGTTGGTCTTTGTGTAATGAATATTCTTTATTGTCATATCCGCGTCGCTGATATCCGAGTAGAAAATATCTTCCCGAGAATCCTTGTCACCATAGTTAGTCATGAATATACCTATAACAGTAAAAATTACTAAAATAATCACAGAAATAAGTACAAGTCTTGTTTTTTTCATCCCCGGAGTGTGGAATAGTGGTCATATACTTCCAAAGTACTTTTCCATGAGCGTATCCCATTTGTCCTGGGCCTTCAAAATCAACTCACAGACCTCTCGTACGGCTCCGTTTCCTCCGTTCTTGACGGTAACGTAATCAGCCACTTCTTTTACGTATTGAGACCCATCAGCTACTGCAACAGAAAAACCGACTTCTCTCATCAAAGGTATATCAGCCAGGTCATCACCCATGTAACATACCTGGTCATCAACCAACCCCTTCTCATCTATGATCGTTCTATATGTATTGACCTTATCATCTGCCCTCTGATGTAGGATGGAAATGCCCAGTTCTCGTGCACGATACTCTGAAGCCCCAGAGACCCTTCCGGAAATGATCCCCACCTCAATGCCTTCTTCCATCAACAGTTTTATTCCCTGTCCATCCTTAACGTCAAAGCATTTAAGCTCCCCGCCTTTATCATCATAGATTATCCTTCCGTCGGTCATAACACCATCCACATCAAGTATGAGAAGCCGTATATCTTTAACCTGCATCTTCAACCTTGGGGACGTGGCCGAAATAACTTCCCCATTTGTACATCTCATCTTCAAGCCATCTTTGCCCGATCTTCAAACACAAAATCCTCGAAATAGGCAAAACTATTCCTGTGGTTTTGTATTTTCAGATCGAACAAATCTGACCTAAATCTGAGCGCCAACTTGAGGAAGTTATT
>DAOWME010000181.1 GCA_030643245.1 Deltaproteobacteria bacterium | reverse complement strand
CTTCGTCTTCCTAAACCTTGACAAAATATCTCATTTCCGGATGGATACTAAGGGGCGAGGCCGAAATAACTTCCTAAAGTTGGCGCTCAGATTTAGGTTAGATTTGTTCGATCTGAAAACGCAAAACCACAGGAATAGTCGAACTATTTTGAGGATTTTGTGTTTGAAGATCGGTCAAAGATGGCCTGAAGATGAGATGTACAAATGGGGAAGTTATTTCGGCCTCGCCCCTAACCTAAGGCATGTATATGAGAGTCTTGAAACCGAAGAGTCCTGTGAACCGTTGATGTTGGAGATAGTATGATTGTTTCGAATAGAAAAGACGAGACAGACGAAAAGATAGAGATCAAGCTGAAGATGTACACGGATGAAATCTTGCTAACCCTAAATAGGTTAGCCTGTATCAAATGCGACGTATGTGAGAAGGTCTGTCCCAAGGACGCTATTTCTGTATTACGGGACGAGAAAGGGGTTGTCATCGATATAGATGAGGAGAAATGTGTACTATGTGAGGTGTGTTCTCATTTCTGTCCCGTATCTGCGATTACCTTGACTTATAACAATATTCCCAAGAGCATTCTTTTGGACAACCAGGGTCTTCTCCCATTCCCAAAGAGAATAGATATAGACACGAGTCGGTGTCCAAGCCACTGTTCAAAAAATCCTGAGGGAGAGCACCGGTGGTGCCGCAGACAAGACAAGGTTATCAGTAACACATACGAAGACTGTCCAAAATTCTGTTTTCTGTGTGTTGAAAATTGCCCCAGGGACGCGATAAAGGTAGGAGAGGAAACGGTTGAACCCGATGAGGCAAGATGCCTTGCGTGCTATCGATGCCTGGACCACTGCGAGTATGGCTCCATAACAGTGACCCCTATATTTTCCGGAGAGATAAGTATTGATAGCAGCCTTTGTCCTGAAGACTGTAATAAGTGCATAGATCAATGTCCCACTCAGGCAATCAGTCGGGAGGGGAAAAAGCTTATTGTCAGTGAGCGGTACTGTATACTCTGCGGGGCCTGCTCGAATATTTGCGACAAAGGGGCGGTCAACCTTAAGAGGAAAGATATTGCAGCTGAGGATGGGGAGTATTCAGCTGTTTGGTCGAATGCCGTGGATAAGCTAACGGGTTGAGTTTAAAAATTCCGGGTCAAAGAGAATGGTTCTTCAAAAACAAGATTACTTATAGACAAGGGAAAAACAAGATGATTTTGAAAGGCAAACTGCATATGGAAACCCCCATTTATAGAGGGAATGCACGTAAAACACTCTTTACCAGGGATGGAGACGGTACGCACCGATTACTTTCCCTGGCGGAGGAGGTTTCGGGTACAGCACAGTCCCTGATGGATGCTTTTATTGGGCAGTCTCGCAACGGGAAGAATATTGGCCTGCTCAATCAACTTTGGGCTCGACTATATGGTTCCTCTATGCCGAATAGACTTATCACCGGTATGGAATGCAAATTGCAGGAGAAGAGCTATCCACAAGACAGGTTTTTTGATCTGCGCATGGGAATTAAGCTCGATGAAGATCGGTGGGCAGCAGAGGCCAATGCAAATTACAAGATGGAAACGCTGTTTCGCAACTCCGTTTTTGATTTTGTTCTCTCCATAAACAAAGACCTGCTTAAGAAGAACGAAAATCAGGCTAAGTTATACTATGTCCTCTATGAACTGATAGAGGGTAGATTCTGGTTCGGAGCCGGGAAGAGCAAAGGACTGGGACGGGTGCGTCTTGAAACGGACATCCCGTTTTCAACTCCGGAGCGGATACCTGCCCTGTATCCCAAGGCTAATCATCTGAGAATTGATTTGGTTTTTGATGCCGTGAACCCGGTGTTGGTGGGTTGGAACTGGGGCAAGTTAGATCCTGAGGCTGCTTCTTTTGCAGACATTGAAGGACGGTTGCTTGTGGCATCTATGAGGGAACTACCTGATCCCATCCGTGATCGTTTGGAAAAGGCCTTGGGAGGCCCAATTCTCAGCCCCGAAGATTGGAAGCAAAAATTTACCCAGTATCTGCCAAGGGTCATTGGCGTCTGGCTGAGAGAACGTTCTAGTAGTGAGGTTGAAACCTGGATATTACCATCTTCGAAGGTAGTTAAATTAGGTAAGGGAAAACACGCGCTTTCCAATAATATTCTTGCCATGATAAAACCTTTGGAGGATAAAGACTTTCCTACCTTAGATGATGCGGAGGCTGCTATCAAAGAAGCTCTGGGGAAGAAGGCTAACATGGCCAAGCGAATTGTCAAGGTTTTAGAGAGTACACATCAAACTCAGAAACAACTGGATAATGACTCATGGTTCCAGGTTGCCGACGGCCTTGGCCTGGATAGAGATTTGTCAGAACGCCTGGCAGATAATATTGAGGATGAGTCTGCTCTAGTGCAGATCCTGACGCCCGCTTGCCTCGGTTTGATGCCCCGACTTTACCAACAGGTGGACCAACAAATCAGATTGATCCAGAGTGACTCCTGGGTAGACTCAGAAATTTTGGACAGGGAGGAACATGTGCGAATCAAAACTATGCTGATGAACGGCCAGATTGATGAATATAAGTGGGGTGATCCCGAGGCGGTGCCGGAAGATGTCAAGCCGGCAACATGGAGAGAATTCACCCAGGCCCACAGTAGGGTTCGGTACCGTCACATGTTGGATTCCACGAACTTGGACAAGAGTATCACAAATGATAACAATCTAATTGAATTTCTCAAGGCCTATCGTAATCGCACGCGGCAGGAACTTGCTCTGCCCCATCATGTTGATTTCCGGGCAGGCGGAGCCTCTAATCGGGAAATTTCCCGTAAGTATGGGAAGCCTTACGATACTATTTTTATGCGTATGCTTACCTGGGCGCCATCCTCTCAAAAGGAAGGATCGTGGGAGACCTATATCCCGGGCAGCACTATCAAGGGAGCCTTTAGGAAGCGAGCCTCTCAGACACTGAAGACGCTATGGGGTGAAACCGCCAAGGCTACTGAGATATTAATAAACCGTCTTTTTGGTACACAAGGGCAGCGAGGTCTTCTCTTCTTCTCCGACGCATACTTGGCTAATCCGCACAATCTGGATAATTCCTGGTGTTCCATGGATGGGATCAGGATCGACCCGAAAACAGGGCAGCCCATCGAGACCGCCAAACACGACTTTCTTTTTGCCTACGGGAACCACCTCAGGTTTCAACTCAGGATAGACATACAAGATATCGAAGACCAGGATATGGAGGCTATCTCACTCCTGTTTCATCTGCTCCGGGACTTTGAAAGGGGCGATATCCCTCTAGGCGGTCAGAAGACCAGTGGTCTTGGTTGGGTCAAGGCCAAAGTGAGTAGACTCGTTTGGCTGGCAACCGACTCAACTGGTGTGGGGGAAAAGCTATTTGGCAAAAAAGGTTTTACCCAGGAGGGGATCTGGCGGCAATTGGAAATTGAGGGTAATGAGGCCGCTCGTTTGTTGCAGCCAATTCATCCCCTGTTACCCAAAGAGGCCGCCAGTTTCCAAACGCCGCCAAGGGCTAAGGCCGGTTTTGTCTCTCACAAGGCATTTGGTGGCCTCTGTGGAACATTGAAGGTCGAGGCAAGGGTTGTGACGCCCATTAGCGTGCGGGAGAGCGGACAACCCTCTTCATGCGTCACCCTTGAAGATGGGCCTGTAAATGGTTGGGACTTCTTTTCCATTTCCCCTCCGGAGGCCTCCAATAGAACGACAGACAAGGTTTATACCCTCCCCGCCAAGAGCATAAAAGGGTTGTTACGCCACGTCTATTCAATTGCCAGCGATTCCAAGAAGGTTAGTCCTGATCTCAGCCGTCTGAACCCGGCAGACAGCCTCTTTGGTTGGGTAGGAAAAGACCCCAATAATGCCATTGCAGGACGCGTATCTCTTGGCTTCGGTATATTCAAAGATCCTGAAATGGCCTGGTTCAAAGTGCCCTACCCCTATGGTGGGTGGCGTTTTACAGGAAAGAAGTGGGGGGAAGTTTCAGGCGGTTCCGTTCATAGGGTTATCATTGAGGACATGTGGAGGGTTTTTCCCCACGCTCCGCTTGCCCCAATTGTCGAGCAGTTGACAGATTTCAAACCTGACACTTCGAAGGCGAACTATTTCAGGGCAATATTGCCGGGTGCGAAAGCCTGTTTTGATATTCGGTTCTGGAACCTTCTTGAAGAGGAATTGCAGAGGTTAGTATGGTGTATGGTATTGGAGCCGGATCTCGCTCACAAGATGGGGAACAACCGGCACCTCGGATTCGGCAGCCTAAATATGAAAATACTCCAGGACAGTTTTCTTATTGATTGGAACAAGCGATACTCCGGGAAATCGGAAGAAAGCTGGCGTTTGCCTGTACGGATTGAGGAATGGCTAAATCCGGATGTAATCGAGCATTACGCAAAGGTTAAAAAGGTCTTCAATGCTGAGCAGCTTTGATTGGTTGCGCCGTAGTGGTTCGGGCGCTGAATTACTGGCTACCTTGCACTGTCTTAAGTCGAAGTCCCATCTTTTCACAGAAGAGGAGGAGATGGGACCTCCTCTCTCCGGGTTAGTCAAGCCTTGCCAGCGATGTTGGGTATACCCCTGTCAGTCTTTCCCGAAACAGAACTACTGCAAAACGTGCAACAGCATCCTTAAATGGGCAAGAAATCTTGGTAATGCCTCCAGGGCATCTATTGTTATTTGGGGTTTTGTCAACAACCTGCCAAAGCCGCTTGAGACAGGTGAAGGATTTCATGACAGTCATCTCTCCGGTACATATCTGCATGATCGCAACCACTTTTTGGTGACGATGCATAGACGCGATCTACAACCTTGGCTAAGGGTGGTCTTCATTTACCACGGTTCCGATCTGAAAGGGCTTGTCCAGGTGTTTTCCACTGTGGGACGAGGACCAAAAGGTGATATGGGCGATATCCTATGCAGGGTAATCCATCAAGAGAACCGATTTCCTATGGATCGGTTTCGTATTCGTTTTTATCCCGACCCTTATCAGGTTTTTTACCCCCACATTCGTGAAAATCAAGGGTTGCTCACCTTCGAGGCGTCTGAATTCTTGAGGCTGTTAGAGATGGCGGCAGTCTTCAAGTCACTCTTTCGACCGAACGAACAGGCACTGCTTCATGACGTGATAAGGTTGAAGGACAGCAAAGAAAAACATTTTTATTGGGGAAGACTGATGGGGTACCTTAATCAGGAATCCAGAGACATGCTGAGTGCATGGAAAGTAAAGCACTGGCCCATGAATCGCATCAAGTTATTATTCGAGCTTGTTGAGTATGTTGCATTTACCCCTTAATCTCATACGCTATCTGGTGATTTGCCAGGTGAACAGCTCCGTTGTCTGGCTTCCGAGAAGCCTATCAGTAGAGCTTTCTCTGGTATTGGGGACCATTATCGCAAACCGTCTTCCAACGCTCCAGGCTAGTCTTTGGCGCAAGGCCTTGGCTTTGTGGAATGAATATGGTGGAATCTCCCTCATAAGGAAGAAAAGCCTCAGAAACGTTCCTGATGCGTCATGGCCCATGGAGCCAGTATCAAGGCTTCAGCCCGGACGATGGATCGGAAAGCAGAAATTTACCACTATACCTGCCCCAGTGGTTCCGTGTCTGGAGCTGGCTTCCATATTTCACGTCGGGGGGTACACTCACTTTGGGTGCGGTACTTTCGTAATAGACTAGGGAAACCTGGGGACACCATAAAAATATGGCATCCGTCATTTCAACATAAAAGTAGTTTACACTTTTGGGGATAATATACCTCAAAAAATATTACCTGTGCCATTAGCTATTCGCCGTTAGCTTTTAGCTTAACAGTCCGTTTTTATACAAAGTTTTCACCTAATAGCTAACGGCTGACAGCTAATGGCTGGCATCCGTCAATGTTGAAAAAGTATAAACTACAAAATGAAGGATGCCAAAATATACAGTCGTTTTAAAGGGGTAGTCAACGCAAATCAGAAACTCTTTTTATGCCACGAGGTTCTCCCTCTTGAGGATCTCCCCCCTGGTACCGATCACTATCTGATCCAGGGGGATTGTTTTCCCTGCAAGCTCCATGCCCTTCCTGATAATCATAGGTAGTCCGTGACAGCATGGCACCTCCATGACAACCGCCGTGATGCTCTTGACCTTTGCTGTTTTGAAGATGTCGGCAAACTTCTGTATGTATTCATCCACGTCGTCAAATTTAGGGCATCCTACGAGAACGACCTTGCCCTCGATAAAATCCTGGTGAAAGTTGGGGTAAGCGAAGGG
>DAOWME010000113.1 GCA_030643245.1 Deltaproteobacteria bacterium | reverse complement strand
GGAATGACGTCCGGTAGTACCGTATGCTTTCCATCTATACTACTTCCCCTCCTTCGAGGGGACAAGTTTAGGACACCTGTGGCAAAAATCATTCCAAATCCTTGTTTTTCCGGCCAACTATTTTTCGAAAACTCAAGTAAGTTGGTAGCCGTTAAATGCCCCCATTTCGAGAGGGCCTTTAGCAGGAGTTCCCTGGAAACAAGGTCATCATCGGCTATAAGGATCTTCATATATCGTGTCTACTCAATCGGCTACATCGGGTGGCCGGATTTTCATTCAGTGGATTGTAATGCAAACCGCAATAACTATGCCAAGAACAGGCAGCCCTTCATAAGAACTGCTGTTTGTGAGAAACATTCCTTGACATCCATTGCTTTCTTTGGAATACTCATAGAAACTATACCCTCCCTCCCCTTGATGGTGGATTAGGGACGTGGCCGGGCAGTGGTGCGGATGGTTACGCAAGCCCTTAGCCCATATTACAAGAGGTGATGCTATGAAGGATAGAATTTTGGATGAACAGGTAGACAAGGTCGCTAATATGATCCTGGACGCTGACAGAATAGTGGTTTTTACGGGGGCCGGTGTTAGCACCGAATCCGGTATTTCGGATTTTAGAAGTCCCGGAGGGCTTTGGGACAGATATGATCCGAATGACTTTCTCTACCAGAGATTTCTCTCGAGTCCGGAATCGAGGGAGAAGTACTGGGAGATGAACTCCGAACTCTACAATACACTTGTAGATGCCAAGCCAAACCGGGCACACTATGCAGTGGTTGAACTTGAAAAGATGGAAAAACTCGATTGTGTTATTACCCAGAACATCGACAATCTCCACCAGGAGGCGGGTCTCAGTGATGATAAAGTGATAGAGCTACATGGGACCAATATGTGGGTCAACTGCCTGGATTGTCATAAAAGATATTCGAGAAAGGAAATTCAGGAGAGGTTAGAAAAAGGCATAAAGGTGCCCTATTGTGACGAGTGCGGGGGCATACTGAAACCGGCCACCATATCATTCGGTCAAGCCATGCCCTATGAAGAGACCAGAGAGGCTGAAATGAGGTCGCGGTCATCGGATCTTTTCATGGTCATCGGTTCCTCTCTCGTGGTCCAACCTGCGGCCATGATGCCTATGTATGCCAAAGAGGGTGGTGGAAAGTTGGTCATAATCAATATGGAGAGTACCTCCTACGACAGAAATGCTGATGTTGTCCTCCGTGGAAAAGCCGGAGATATAATGGGGAGAATTGTCGATCGTGTAAAATGTAAGGGTTGACCTCACCAATTCTTGGTTACCATATATTGAACAGGGCGGATCATGCGGAGGTTCTTCATTGAAAATGATAGGATAACTAACAATGTGGCACATATACTTGGAGAGGAAGTCAAGCATATTACGAAGGTTCTCAGATTGGGTAAGGGAGATGAAGTGATCTTATTTGATGAAGCCGGTTGGGAATATCGTGCCAGGATTATAAACAGCGACCCCAAAGAGCTCAAGGCGGACATACTTGAGAGGGTCTTTCCTCAGAGGGAATCCTCTCTGGAGATTATCTTGGGACAAAGTTTACCAAGACTATCCAAGATGGACCTTATCGTTCAGAAGGCGACAGAACTCGGTATCTCTCAAATCCTCACGTTTAATTCCCATCGTTCCATCCCGAAGCTTAGTGGGGAAAAGATACTTAAGAGGGTGGAACGATGGCGAAAAATAGCGTTGGAAGCAACAAAACAATGTGGCCGGAATTCTATCCCCCATATTGGTTCACCAGTTGATTTTAGTGAGATCTTGGCGAAAGAATTGGAGAATGGGCTTAAACTTATGCTATGGGAAGGGGAAGCAGGTAGCCTAAGGAAGGTTTTTGATGCAAGTCCGGATCAGAACAGGTTCTTTGTCCTGGTCGGCCCTGAAGGTGGGTTTACTTACAGGGAAGTGCAAGAGGCGGAAAAGGCCGGCTTTAATATAGTGAGCACAGGTAAGAGGATACTGCGGAGCGAAACGGCCAGCATAAGTATACTGAGCGTAATTCAGCACAGATTCGGAGACTTGAACTGATATGTTCAATTTAGATATACGAGATTTTCATCCCATTACACATACAGCTTTATGCAAGACTGTATTTCATAAGAAGCAAACGAAGCAAGTAGCCGGCAAGCGGTAAACCTGCTCAACTGAACAGGTCGAAAAAATGGAACGACTTGAACTTGTTGTAGGAAAGGGAATAAGCAAGGAAAGCACCGGGGAGATGAGTTTTTACGATACTCATTGAACTGGGAGGATCCAGAAAATGAAATGTCCTAGATGTGGATTTGTCAGTTTTGACTATCTTGATGTGTGCAAAGTGTGTGGCAAGGATCTGATAGAATCAAAGGAAAAGTTAAACATTTTGTCTGTTGTTCCCAGTACTGAAAGTCTAAATGATTTGGCGCATGAATTGGACGTTGATACGATAGAGGAACAAGAAATGATTGAAGCAACAGACTTTTTTGTTCAACCTACTGATATGACATTGAAAGAAGGGCCAGTGACGAGTGAGGTTGGCGATGGGTTGGAGAGTGAGGAAGAGTTGCTTTTGGACGAGTTGTCTGATACTGGATTGGGAAAGCTTGAAGACACTTTAGATCTAAGCCTTGATAACGATTTAGAAAAGTCGTTCACAATTGAAGATGATGTGGAAAAAATATTTTTTGAGACCGAGGAAGTATCTTCTTCAGTAGAGGGAGAAGAACCCGTCCAAATCGAAGCGAACGAATCCGTCAAGGAGAAAGATAAAGACAAAAATGTGAAGATACCTGAGAATATTGTTATTGGTGACACTTCTATAGGGTTGGGGGAAGACAATACAGAGACTGTCTCATTGGATTCGTCTGATGTAGAGGTTATAGAATTTGAAGAGGATGATACACCATTGACAAAGGATGGTTCAAAGGGAGAACCGGGGGCGTAAATATGATGATGGATATTGTAGATCCCTTTGCTCCTGGAACCAATTGGCAGGATAATGGTGGTGAAGGCTTGAGATCCGATGTTTTTGAGGAAGTTAACATGAGCAGGAAAGCTGGTTTTTGGGTCAGAACCATAGCCTTTCTTATAGATAACATGATTCTCAATCTCATATACATGATATTCCTCGTGTCTGGAGGTCTGGCTGTATATTTGGCTTCTGGTGCATCAGAGCCGCTTATGTTTCTGGGTCGGGCAGCCGGATTGACCACACCATGCAACTTAATCATGGTGGTAATTACAATAGGTTATTTCACGTACCTCCATGGGGCAACAGGTCAGACCATCGGTAAGATGGTTTGCAGACTAAAGGTGGTCCGAGAAGATGGCGAACCATTGAGCTATGGTAGGTCGTTCTTAAGATGTACTGGATATATATTCTCCGCCATTGTTCTCAATCTGGGTTTTCTGTGGGTCGCCTTCGACAGGAATAAGCAAGGATGGCACGATAAGATTGCACGAACGTACGTGATAAGGCTATCAAAGAAAAGGCCTTGACAAGGCTTTCTTGCTAATATATATGTATAGGTAATTTTGACACATTAACTCATGCCGAGATAGCTCAGTCGGTAGAGCAGAGGACTGAAAATCCTCGTGTCCCCAGTTCGATTCTGGGTCTCGGCACCACGGAAAGTTAAATGGAAAGGGGAGGTTAGCCAACATTGGTTGATCTCCTTTTTTTATTGAAATCCTGGGTTGTGCCCGAATTTGTGGTAATAGCACTCTGACAGAGAAGCTCAAAAGGACCTTAATCTGAGCGCCAACTTGGGGAAGTTATTTCGGCCCCGTCCCTAAGCCATCAACTTTATAGGAAGTGTTGAGAAAATCTTTAAAAATCTCCCTAAGTACCCGCCAGAGTCAGTAGTTTGGACCCCAGGCGGTTTGTTACAGGAAAACGATCCTCATGAAACCCTCTCTTGCTGCATTCAGGGATGCCTGTCCCCATGTTGATGAAAATTTTTTACAGGAACACCTTTCCAGGCTTGGTCATGATTACTTTAATAGCTTTGAGGAAAGACAGCTCTATCAACACCTGAATGCTCTTTTCCGCCTCTCGTCCGAGCATCCGGTGGAGGTATTGGTGGAGGCTAAAAGTGATGCAGAGGTAGATTGTACAGTCCTGGCCTTTGACTACCCTTCCGAGTTTTCCCTTATCACCGGCGTGATGACCGGGATGGGTCTGAGTGTCTTGTCGGGTATTGTTTTCACTTATAAACGGGCTATTAGCACACGTCTGGCCCGGCCTCTTCAACAAAGACGCGGACGTCCATTTACCGCTGGTTTAGATCCTTTAAAGAGACGAAAGATCATTGACCACTTCTCAGGCATGGTGGAAACATCCCTCTCTTTTGAGGTCTGGGCGGCTGAGTTGACGAAAAAGATGGAAGCGATCGTCGCACTTCTGGAGAGAGGGGATGACGAATCGGTGACAGAGGCGAAACACAGTGTAAATAACATGGTGGCCAGGCAGCTATCTGATCTTAATATCGATTCTCATGCGGGGTTGTATCCTGTTCAGATAGACATGGATAACGAAAGCGGTAACTTTACACGACTGAAAGTGGTCTCCGAAGATACCCCGGCCTTTCTGTATGCACTCACCAGTGCCTTGTCCCTTCATGGTGTATCTATCGAGCATGTGAGGATACACACGATAACCGAACGCATTGAGGATGTGATCGATCTGGTGGATTTCCATGGCAAGAAACTTGAAAACCTGGAAGTGATCAATCAGGTAAAGCTATCGGTGCTCCTTACAAAACAGTTCACCTTCTTTTTGGGCAAGGCCCCTGATCCGTTTACTGCCCTTTGCCGTTTTGACCATCTCGTGGCAGAGATCCTCGGATTGCCCGGAAGCGAAAGGAAATGGACGGAGTTGCTTTCAAACCACCTGGCCTTACAGGACCTGGCCCGGCTTTTGGGGACGAGTGATTTTTTGTGGGAAGATTTCATTCGCCTTCAACACGAGACGCTTCTTCCAATGCTCGGACCCCGTACGGAAATGGACAGGTTCAGCGAACCCATGGAAATCCTGGCAGGGAAACTGTCTCAGGCCCTTGATGATGCATCTACTGCGGAAGAAAAGCACAGACGTCTCAATGAATTCAAAGACCGGGAGATTTTTCTCATCGATCTGGATCATATCCTTAACCCCGCGGTCGATTTCCGCGAATTTGCAGAGAAACTCACGTCTCTGGCGGAAATAGTGGTGAACACGGCTGCCAAGCTTGCCCATGGTTATCTGATCGATCGGTTTGGTAGACCGAGGACGGTGGCAGGGTTGGAAGTAACATATGCTATCCTCGGATTAGGTAAATTGGGAGGAGCGGCATTGGGTTATGCCTCGGACATTGAACTTCTCTTTGTTTACAGCGATAATGGCAGTACTGATGGAAAAGAACACATTACGAATTCCGAGTTTTTCAACTACCTGGTTAGAGACACTGTAAGATTTATAGAGGCCAAGAGGGAGGGGATATTCCGGGTAGACCTCAGGCTTCGCCCACATGGGGATGCCGGCCCTCTTGCGTGCAGCCTGGAGAGTTTTTGCCGTTATTACGGCCCGAGCGGCCCGGCCCATTCCTATGAACGCCTTGCCCTGGTGCGTTTGCGGGCTATTGGGGGAGATGTTGGCTTAAGGTCCCGGGTTGAAAGACTCAGAGACGAAATGGTCTATACCTCCAAGAACATAAACCTTAAAGAGTTAAGAGACTTGAGGAAAAAGCAATTCAAGGAGAAGACGAAAGGGAGGAGACTAAATGCCAAATTTAGTCCGGGTGGACTGGTGGACCTGGAATACGATGTGCAGATCCTTCAGGTCATGTATGGAAAGGGTGTGCCCTCCCTCAGTACTCCACGAACACACGAAGCCTTGCTGGCCTTGACTAAGGCGGGAGTTTTGCCACCGGAAGAGAGCAGACGGTTGTCTGCAGCGTACGATTTTCTCAGATGCTTGATCAATGGTATGCGCATGCTGCGGGGGTCAGCCCTCGATCTTTTCCTTCCCTCCATTGATTCAGATGAGTTTGTTCACCTGGCTAGACGCATCGGATATGAAAAGAAGGGAATGTTGGAACCTGCAGAGCAGCTCTACGTTGATTTTGAAATGCACACGGCAGTTGTGCGAGCCTTTGTTGAGCGACATTTCGGGCGCGATTCATTGCCCGGCCCGGTAACCGGCAATGTGGCAGATCTGGTCATGTCCGAAAGTACCGACCGAGATGTCTATGGGCAAATTTTGTCAGATGCCGGGTTTAAGGATACGGAAAGGGCATACAAGAACCTGCGGCGGTTGGCAGGAAAGGAAACCCGCCGAGATGTATTTGCCAGATTGGCAATTCTGGCCTCGGACATCCTTCGTCGAAAGCCGGACCCGGACATGGCCCTCAACAACTGGGAACGGTTTATCGGATCTCTGCCGGACCCGGAAGATCACTATGAGACCCTCTTGTCCCAGCCCATGGGGCTCCGGATTCTTCTGAGCATATTTTCCGGAAGCCAGTTTTTGGCAGACACATTGATCAAGAATCCGGAATTCCTGGAATGGGTAACCATCCCGGAAAATGTGCATAAGATCCGTCTCAGGAAGGATATGGAATACGAGTTGAGGACGCTGGTCAGGAGTTCCCAAGACCACGGTGAATGGCTCAACGAGTTGCGCCGCTTTCGACGACGGGAGATACTCCGCATCGGCACCCGCGACATCTACATGGGCGTCTCAACGAAGGAGGTCATGCTTGAACTGTCCACCTTGGCCGAGGCTATTACCGAGGTGGTCCTGGAAAGAGTTTGGATAGACTTAAAGAAAGAGGGTAGGGTCCACATAGATGTCCGGGATCCGGCGAAACGCTTTTGTGTCCTGGCCGAGGGAAAGCTTGGAGGCCGTGAGCTCAACTACAGTTCGGATATAGATCTATTGGGGATTTATGATGATTCAGGGATCTTCAATGGATCCGGCAGTAATGAGGATGCCCCTTATGCCGCCTTGTTCGCACGGGTTATGGAAAGAGTCAGATCCGATCTTACCATACATACGGAAGAGGGATATGCCTACCGGGTGGATTTGCGATTGCGACCTTATGGAGGCGCTGGTAAGTTAGTTCCCTCCATCTCCGGCCTCATGAATTACTGCCAAAGCACGGTATCTCTCTGGGAGGTTCAGGCCATGCTCAAGATCCGACCCATAGCAGGTGATATGCGGACAGGTTATTTCTTTCTTGAGCAGGTACGGTTGTTACTGATGCAACGCCGCAAACGCGAAGATATTGTGGAGTCGATCAAAAAGATGCGTCGGGCGGCCATAAAGAAGATCGGTGCAGGGAGCAGTCTTGGATCTGGTATAGATGTTAAAAGCGGTATCGGAGGTTTACGCGACGTAGAATTCCTTGTTCAGGGGTTACAGCTTATTCATGGACCGGACGATCCACGGTTGTTCGACGGCAATACGCTGATAGCGCTTCAAAACTTGCGGGTCGCTGGGATTTTGCCTGAAAGCGTGGCAGACCAGTTGAAGGAAGATTACATCTTCTTACGGCGGGTGGAACACTACCTCCAGATCCTTGAGGACCGGCAGATCCATAAACTTCCACAAGATCCGGATGAAATTGCGGCTTTGGCCAAGAGGGTGCTCGGGGTGGAAGGGGAAGCCAACCGGTTTATGGATCAGCTTAAGGAATGCCTCAAACGTATCCGCGAAGCCTATGTTTCACATCTATTAGACGGCGTTTAAAAAAACCTTTTGACGAGTCCATTGTGACCATTCCTGGAAATCTTCACCTGTTTTTCACCATACCCATGTATCATACTCCCCATCTCATACCCTTAGTAAAGACTCTCCCTTGGAATGTCCTTTGATCCGTCCTTGAGACCTGTTCCGCTGCCTGTCACATCAAATCTCTTGACAGAGAATGAACCCGTTGATATTCTAGGGGCATTGAATCTTGGGCTTTGAGCCGAGGGCCCTGAATCCTTGGCCCGGATTGACGCGTCTCCGGTTGGGTATATCCCCCCCTTCACCACGGGAGAGAGATGCTTTGACTGAAGGGGTGATCCGGTGCTTTTTTGCGAGGATACACAAAGATGTCACCGAATTCAGAAGCATTCTACGCGAAACAGATAGAGGCCCTTTCAAAGATCAGCGAGGCAATTACTTCTGATCTATACTTGGAGGATATACTGCGTTTAATCGTGGTAGTTACGGCAGAGGTTATGAACTCAAAGGTTTGTTCCCTATGGCTTCTTGACGAGAAGGATAAGAGATTCAAGCTGAGGGCGACTCAGAGCATAAGTAAGGACTATGTAAAGGAGCGAAGTCTGAAATTGGGTGAAGGGGTCGTAGGGTATGTTGCCCAAGAAAAGAAGCCGCTTATCATCCTTGACATACAGAAGGAAGCGCGATTCAAAGAGAAGGAACTGGCCAAAAAGGAGGGCTTGGTCTCGACATTAAGCGTTCCCATGACAGTAAAAGATCGAGTGATAGGCGTCTTGAATTGCCATACTTCCACTCGGTATGAGTTTACCGAGACAGACATCGCTGTTTTGACGACCGTAGCCAACCAGGCGGCAATTGCTATTGAAAATACGGAGTTAATGGTCAAGACCAAGGTCATACAAGAGGAGTTGGAGACCCGCAAACTGGTGGAGCGCGCTAAGGACATACTGATGAGTGACAGAGGGCTTTCAGGTGAGGAGGCGTTTCGCAGAATTCAAAAGCAGAGCATGAATACGCGCAAATCTATGAAGGAGGTGGCAGGGGCGATTATTATTGCAGCGGATATCTAAGCGTATCTGTCCTGAAACGGAAAGTTATTGCCCCATCCTCACCCGTTTGCCCTATACGCATGATGACTAAAAACTCGAAAAAGGGACAGCGGAAATCCCTCTCGGTTAAATTGGAGCTTGACAAATATAATAAATTAGAATAATATTTTTTCAATAAACGGAAGGTTTTTGTCCGGCGAAAAAGATTTCATACAAAGGTGTATGAAGCAATTTTTCTACCTGTGCGGTTGACTGAATCACCAGAGAAACTTCAACATACTGGATTTGTGTAACTGCACAGGACGCAATTTTTTATCTGGATTGACAAAGGCGTCTCTTCATTAAAATGAATAGACGCCTTTTTATTTAGGCTCTATATGGATTCCAGGCTGGTGACTGTTTTTGACTTACCCTAAGGCTTTGCCACAAGAGGCAGGTAACATAAAGTGCAAATAAAACAATAGGTTACGTGTCGGCATATC